>NZ_NQYT01000060.1:0-120703 GCF_009192935.1 Xanthomonas sp. LMG 12461 | reverse complement strand
GGCAGAGCCGGAACGAGCGTGAACATGATGCTGGCCGAGCTTGGCGATGTGAGGCGCTTCGCCGATGCCTCGGCGGTGACCGCCTTCGCCGGCCTGAATCCGTGCCTGCAGGAGTCGGGCGAGCGCAAAGGCCGCGTCTGCATCTCGCGCACCGGCTCGCCCCGCTTGCGCGCGGGCCTGTTCATGCCGGCCCTGGTGGCCATGACCCACAACCCGATCATCCGGGCGCTGAAACAGCGGCTGAGCGAACGCGGCAAAACCGGCAAGCAGATCGTGTGCGCCGCCATGCGCAAGCTCCTGCACCTGGCCTACGGGGTTCTCAAATCGGGCACGGCGTTCGATCCGAAAAGGGGCCTTGCCTGCTAGGGGGGAAGACGGTATCTACGACGGGCAACCTGCGTCACCATCGCCACAAACGGGCGCATGGCTGAGGGTGTGCCGAGAAGGCACACCTAGGCGATCGCGGCGCTCGCATCCAGTTGCGCGATGGCATCGGCCACGACCGTGGCGAACGGTGCGTCCACGTCCACCGAGATCACGTCGGCCTCGTCCAGTGGCAGTTCCAGCGTGTCGAGCTGGCTTTGCAGCAGGGCTGGTGGCATGAAGTGGCCATGGCGCGCGGCCAGGCGCTCGGCGATGACATGCGCGGCCGCGTGCAGGAACACGAAGCGCATCGGCACGCCGGTGTCCCGTAGCTGCTGCCGGTGCGCCTTGCGCAGACCGGAGAAGGCCAGTACGACGCTCTGCCCGGCATCGACCGATGCGCGCAGGCGCTGCGCCAAGGTGGCCACCCATGGCGCGCGCTGCGCGTCGCTGAGCGGGATGCCGTGCGCCATCTGCGCCTTGGCGGCGGCGCTGTGGAAATCGTCCGCGTCCAGGAAGGTGAGTCCGTAGTGGGTCGCCAGTGCCTGGGCAACGCTGGTCTTGCCGCTGCCGGACACGCCCATCACGACGATGGCTTCGGCGCGTGGCGGCGGGGATGAGGGGGTGTGAGTCACGTGCTGCGGTCCCGTGGGGTCGCCCGCATGATGCCAGCGTGGGCGTCGTGTGGACGTCAGCGCTTCTGTACTGGGTCTTGCGCTGTTGTAGAGATGTGCGCCGTGGCAACTGGGTTCTGTGTGGATCCTGGCGTCGGGGCTGAAGCCCCTCCCATAGGGACTCCAGCCGGCACTCCTGGTTCCGCACCCCGTGCTTGCCTCTTCCCGCGAGGTGTTTACATCGTCACGTTCGCCGTCTCGACCAGATCGTCCCACTGCAGTCGCGTGCTGGACGCATCGTCGCTGTGTTGCAAGGTGCGGCGAACGGCGCGACGCATGGCGCGGCTGATCCAGTTGTGCAGATCGCGGCCGGAGTGGCCTTCGCTGCGCTCGGCGACCCAGGCCGCCGCAGCGTCGGCGTCGAGGTCCAGCGGCTTGCCGCGCAGCAGGCGCGAGACGATGGCGACGCGCGCTGCGTGATCGGGGAGGGCGATGACGATCTGTCGATCCAGCCGCGACAGCAATGCCGGGTCGATCGCCGCGGCATGGTTGCTGGCGGCCAGCAGGAACACCTGGCCCGCGTGGCTGGCGACGCCGTCCAGTTCCTGCAGCAGTTGGCCGACGATCTCGCGGGTATACGCATCGTCGCCGTCGGCACCGCGTGCCGGCGCGACGATGTCCAGTTCGTCGACGAACACGATGCACGGCGCCTGCGCCCGCGCGCGCTCGAACGCCGCCTGCGCGCGCTGGCCGGACTGACCGAGGTAGCCGGCCTTGAGGTCGGCGCTGCTCAGGGCGATGAAGGCCAGCCCGGACTGGCTGGCAAGGATCCGCGCGACCTGGGTTTTGCCGGTCCCTGGCGGGCCGACCATCAGGATCCCGCGCGGCACCGGCACGCCGAGCGAGGCCAGGGTCTCGGCATTGCGCAATTCCTTGCCCAGGCCGACGAACTCCTCGACGGTGGCCGCCGGCAGCACGATGTCGTCCCAGCCGAGCATGGCGACGGCGGTGGAACCTTTGCCGCGCAGGGCGCGCAGGTGCGCGAGCAGGGTGGCGTTGTCCAGCGTGCCGTCGACGCACTCGGCTGCGACGCGCGCGACCAGCGTGTGCAGGTCGCGGCCCGAGAGGCCGCTACTGTCGGCGATCACCTGCGCGTCCGGCTCCAGCGCGAAACCGGCCCGTCGCAGTTCGGCGCCGAGGATGCGCGCGCGCGCCGCGGCGTCGGGCAGGCCGATGGCGATGCTGGCGGTGAAGCGCGACAGGATCGCGTCGTCCAGCAGCGCCGGGCGGTTGGTCGCGCCGATCACCAGCACCTGGCCGTGCGCGGCATGGAAGCCGTCCCATTCGCCCAGGAACGTCTGCACCAGTTCGGCGCCGAAGCTGTCGCTGTCGGCGCCGCCGCGGCGTGCGAACACGCTTTCGCATTCGTCGATGAACAGGATCGCCGGCGCGTGCTCGCGGCAGCGCTGCCAGATCGCCTGCACCTTGGGGCCGGTGTGGCCGACGTGCGCGGCCTTCAGGTCGGCCACGCCCAGCGCCTCGAAATGGCAGCCGGCGTGGCGCGCGAGCTTGCGCGCGATCAGTGTCTTGCCGGTGCCCGGCGGCCCGTGCAGGAGCATGCCCTTCGGCGCCGGCTGGCGCCCGGACACGAACAGGTCCACCAGTTTCAGGATCTGGTCGAGCGTGGCGTCGGGCAGCGCGACGTCGGCCCAGTGCCGTTGCACCGCATCCAGGCTCTGCAGCCGCTGCTGCAGCGCGCGTTGCTGGCCGCGCGCGGCTTCCCAGGCCTGCACGTGGTCGTGCAGCGCGGCGATCGGTGCGACATCGACGGCGGCGTCTTCGGCCAGTGCCAGCGCCAGCGATTGCAGCGACGGCGCAGCGTCGGCGGCCAGATCGACGTCGAGGAGGATCAGGGCCGCTGCATGGCGGGCATCGGGCAGCACGATCAGCGCCTGCAGGCGCGGGTCCTCGCTGCCGTCGTGCAAGGCCAGCAGCCGCGCAGCGGACAGGTCGCCCTGCGTGGCGGGAATGGACCAGCGCCCGTGCAGGGCGCGCTGCGGCCATGGCGCGCGGGTCACCGGATACGTCGTCCCCGCATCGCGCGACCCAGCATCGGCCACCTGCACCAGCGCCAGCGGCAGGCGTGCGAACGCCTGCAGTGCGCGCCGTTCGGCATGGCTGTGGTGCCAGGCCAGCAACTGCGCACCGGCGACGACCAGCAGACCGTACGCCAGCAACGAGGGCAGCAGGCTTTGCAGCAGCAGGCCGCCATCGCCGTGCAGGCCGACCTGGCGCCACCAGACGAGGAAGCTGCGCGTCTCGCCCAGCCAGTGTGCGCTGGTCCACGGCAGGACCAGCACCAGCATGCCGATCAAGGCCGCGCGCCAGCGCCAATCCGGCAGCAGCGGCCGCAGCAGCAGCGCCGGTCCCCAGGCGCGGCGGCGCTCGCGCCGTACCGCCGCCCGCGCCGCGATCCTGGCGTGCGCAGCGAACCGGCGCCGGATCGCGGCCACGGCCTGCTCCACCGCCGGCAGATGCCGCTCGATATCCGCATCGGCCTGCGCCTGGCGCGACTGCGCCTGCTGCACCTGCGCAAGCAGGCGCTGCGTCTGCTGTTGCAGCGACGGCGGGGGCGTCGGCACGGCGGCCGGGATGCCGGACATCAGCGGGAGCGGGCGCAGGTGGTCACCGCGCGCATCTTAGCCCGAGCGCCGGTGGGGCTGCTGTGGCTGGTTGCAGGTTGGATTGCCCTTGCTGGTGCGGTTGCTTTGGTTGTTGCCTTTGCCTTATCGGGTTCCCTTCCGAAGCGGCGGCCAGCGTGGGGAAAAACCCCGAAGGGGCGGCGCACATGGATGTGCGCCGTCCGCGGCAGGGGCAGGATGCCCCTTCCGCGGATCCCCGGGCTGGACGCGGACCCGGAGCGCGTTAGCGCGGAGGGCGCGAGGCAGGGTGTGCTTTCTTTTGGTTACTTTTCTTTGCACAAGCAAAGAAAAGTAACTCGCCGCAAGGCGAAAGCTCTGCCTTGCCGTGGCTGCAGCGCTAAAAGTGCCCTACAAATCAACAGCAGAAGCAGAAGCAGAAGCAGAGCCAGCGGCATGCCTGCGTCTGCCGCGGACATTGGATGCCGCACCGCTACCGAGCGGTGATTCTGCTTAACTGGGCTGCGTGCAAAGGGGGCGCAGGAAAAGAGGCGAGAAGCGCCGTGCTCGCCGTTGGGGGGAGCGCTTGCGTGTAGGCGCAGCCGCCTCACCTGCCTCGCGGCGCCCAACCCGGTGCACACGCAGCCCAAGCGAGACGCAGCGAGCCGAACTCCCGGCTACGCGGAAACGCATCGCACCCTCTAGACTGCACGCATCGTCATGGGGGCTAGCCTTTGGTTTCCAGTTGGATCCTGCTGCTGGTGTCGGTCGGCTATGCGGCGCTGCTGTTTGCGGTGGCGTGGTGGGGCGATCGCCGTCCGCTGTACCCGGAGCGGCCGTGGCTGCGTCCGGCGGTGTACAGCCTGGCGCTGGCCGTGTACTGCTCGTCGTGGACGTTCTACGGCGCGGTCGGCAGCGCGGTGCGCAACGGCGCCGGCTACCTGCCGATCTACCTGGGCCCGCTGCTGATGCTGCTGTTCGGCTGGCGCATCGTCGAGCGCCTGGCGCTGATCGCGCGCAGCGAGAACACCGTGTCCATCGCCGATTTCATTTCCTCGCGCTACGGCCGCTCGCGGCGCTTGGCCGCGCTGGTGGCGGTGATCGCGCTGGTCGGCGTGGTGCCGTACCTGGCGCTGCAGTACAAGGCGGTGGCGATGAGCCTGCAGGTGCTCAGCGGCCAGTCCAGCGCCGGTGCGCCGTTCTATGCCGATCCGGCGCTGTACGTGGCCTTGGGCATGGCGCTGTTCGCCACGCTGTTCGGCACCCGCCAGGTCGATGCCACCGAGCACCACCACGGCATGATGCTGGCGATCGCGCTGGAGTCGGTGGTGAAGCTGCTGGCGATGGTGGCGGTGGGCGTGTTCGCCTACGTGTGGCTGTCTGCACGCGACGGCGGCCAGGTGATGGCGTCGGCACGCACGCTGTTCCAGAACACCCCGCCGGTGGGCTTCATCTCGCAGACCCTGCTCAGCTTCCTGGCGCTGGTGTGCCTGCCGCGGCAGTTCCATGTGGCGGTGGTGGAGTGCAGCGACGTCGGCGACATCCGCAAGGCGCGCTGGCTGTTCGGCCTGTACCTGGTGCTGATTTCGGCGATGGTGGTGCCGATCGCCGCCGCCGGCATCGCGCTGTTCGGCGGCGGCGACGTGGCCGACGACAGCATCGTGCTGGCGCTGCCGCTGGCCGAAAGCCGCACCGCGCTGGCGCTGGTCGCCTACGTGGGCGGGTTCTCCGCCGCCACCGGCATGGTCATCGTCTCCAGCATCGCGCTGGCGACGATGATCAGCAACGACCTGGTGATGCCGGTGCTGCTGCGGCGCCGCGGGCACCAGGCGGCCGGTGCCGACGTGGCCTCGAAGGTGCTGTGGATCCGCCGCCTGGCGATCCTGCTGCTGGCGCTGATCGCCTACGGCTATTACCGCAGCAGCAGCAACGACACGACGCTGGCGTCCTACGGCCTGATGGCCTTCGCCGCGGTGGCGCAGTTCGCGCCGGGCGTGATCGGCGGCCTGTACTGGCGCGGCGCCAGCCGCAAGGGCGTGGAGACCGGCATGGTGCTGGGCTTCGCCACCTGGATCTACACCCTGCTGCTGCCGGCGCTGACCCAGGCCGGCTGGCTGGCGCCGGCGTGGCTGCTGGACGGGCCGTTCGGCATCTCCTGGCTGCGCCCGCAGCAGCTGTTCGGCATGAGCGGCTGGGACCCGCTGGCGCACGGCACGTTCTGGTCGCTGCTGGTCAACGTCGGCACGATGATGCTGGTGTCGGCGCGCTGGCGCCCGGGCCTGGACGAGCGCCTGCGCGCCGCGCCGTTCCTGGAGCCGTACTCGCAGCGCCCGGCGGTGGCCGGCGACTGGCTCGGGCAGGTGCGCGTGGTGGATCTGCAGGCGCTGGCCGAGCGCATGGTCGGCGAGCGCCACGCCCGCCGCGCCTTCGCCGAGCAGGCGCAACTGCTCGGCCGCGAGCCGCAGCCCACCGCGGTGGCCGACCGCGTCTGGGTGCAGTTCACCGAGCGCCTGCTCGCCGCTTCGATCGGTGCGGCCTCCGCGCGTCTGGTCCTGACCAGCCTGCTGCGCGGCTCGGGCATGGACCTGGGCGAGGTGGTGGCGGTGCTCGACGAGGCCGGGCAGGAACTGCGCTTCAACCGCGAGATCCTCTCCACCACGCTGGAGAACATCAGCGCCGGGGTCAGCGTGGTCGACCCGGCGATGCGCCTGACCGCGTGGAATCGCCGCTACCAGCAGATGTTCGGCTATCCCGACGGCATGCTCTACGTCGGCCGCCCGGTCGCCGACCTGATCCGCTACAACGCCGAGCGCGGCGAACTCGGCGGCGGCCAGGTGGAGGACCAGATCGCCCGCCGCATCGCGCACATGCGCGCCGGCACCCCGCACGTGTTCGAACGCACCCGCAGCGACGGCAAGGTGATCGAGATGCGCGGCCAGCCGCTGCCCGGCGGCGGCTACGTCACCAGCTACAACGACATCACCGACTACAAGCGCGCCGAGCAGGCGCTGCTCGAAGCCAACGAGACTCTGGAGCAGCGCGTGGCCGAGCGCTCGCGCGAGGCCGAACTGGCGCAGCAGTCCAAGACCCGCTTCCTGGCCGCGATCAGCCACGACGTGCTGCAGCCGCTCAACGCCGCACGCCTGTTCGCCTCGGCCCTGCGCGATGCGCACCAGAACGAGGAGCAGCGGCATCTGGCCGAGCGCGTGGACGCCTCGCTGCGCGCGGCCGAGGAACTACTCGACGGCCTGCTCGACGTGTCGCGGCTGGATGCCGGCGGCCTGCGCCCGACCATCGAGGACGTCGATGCCGGCCTGCTGCTGCGCGAATTGGCCGCGCAGTACAGCCCGATCGCCGCCGGCCGCGGCCTGCGCCTGCACGTG
Source organism: Xanthomonas sp. LMG 12461 (assembly GCF_009192935.1). NCBI lineage: Bacteria > Pseudomonadati > Pseudomonadota > Gammaproteobacteria > Lysobacterales > Lysobacteraceae > Xanthomonas > Xanthomonas sp. LMG 12461. The sequence continues at coordinate 113,704 of NZ_NQYT01000060.1, read as the reverse complement.
TACGCGCGGCCGCTGTGGGTGCGCAGCGATCGCCGGCTGCTGCGCCGGGTGCTGCAGAACTTCCTCGCCAACGCGCTGCGCTACACCCGCCAGGGCCGCATCGTGCTGGGCATGCGCCGCCGCGGCGCGGCGCTGGAACTGCAGGTCTGGGACACCGGCCCCGGCATTCCGCCGCACCACATGCAGCAGATCTTCGACGAGTTCCAGCGCTACCAGCAGCCGTTCGACTGGGGCGAGCAGGGGCTGGGCCTGGGCCTGTCGATCTGCCAGCGCATCTCGCGCCTGCTCGGCCACGACCTGGATGCGCGCAGCCGCGTCGGCCACGGCAGCATGTTCTCCATCACCGTGCCGCGGGCGGCGCCACCGCCGCAGGCGCTGCAACGCGCGCCACGCGCAGCGGCCGCGGCCGATTCGCTGGCCGGGCTGCGCGTGCTGTGCGTGGACAACGATCAGGAAATCCTCGACGGCATGCGCGCGCTGCTCGGCCGTTGGCAGGTGGAGGTGATCTGCGCCAGCACCGTCGACGAGGCGCTGGCGCAGGCCGCGTGCGCACCGCAGGTGATGCTGGTCGATTACCACCTGCACGACCGGCTCGACGGCCTGGAGACCCTGGATGCGCTGCGCGCGGCGATGCCCGGACCGGTGGCCGGCGCGCTGCTCACCGCCGACGGCCGCGACGAACTGAAGCTGCAGGCCCGCGAGCGCGGCTACCGGCTGCTGACCAAGCCGGTCAAGCCGGCCTCGCTGCGCGCCTTCCTCACCGCCTACCACGATCCGATCTAGGAGCGGTCGCGCGCCTTCGTAACAGCAATGTATGGGTTGTGTGGCAGCCGTCGGCGCGACCGGCGTGGCGCACGGCGCGGGCGGGCGGCTAAGGTGGAGGGCCGCCCACGACCCGCCTGCGCATGACCTCCCTGGACGACACCGCGATCCCCCCGCTCCCGGACCTGCTGGCGGCGCTGGAGGCCGGCCAGGCGCAGACCCTCGAACGCGGTGCCCGCGCCTACCTGCGGCAGCGCCCCGACGATGTCCTGGCCAGCAGTCTGCTGGCGATGAGCCTGCAGATGCAGGGCCAGCCGGCGCCGGCCGCCGCCGTGTACCGCACGCTGGCCGAGCGCGAGCCGCACGAGGTGGCGCACTGGAACAACCTGGGCACGGCGCTGCGCGAAGCCGGCGAACCCGGCCCGGCCGCCGAGGCCTATCTGCGCGCCCGCGCGCTGGCGCCGGACGATCCGCTGCCGCACCACAACCTCGGCCTGCTGGCGATGGACGCCGGCGATTACGCCGCGGCCCGCGAACACCTGCTCGATGCCCACGCGCTGGCGCCGCAGGCGCCGCCGCTGTGCGTGCACGCGGCGATGGCCTGCCATGAGTGCGGCGACTTCCAGCGCGTGCAGGCGCTGATCGCCGACTGGCGGCAGTGGCCGCCGCTGGATCCGGACACCACTGTGGAACTGGCCTGGCTGCTGTCGCAGGGCGGCGAGACCGACACCGCCTGCGGCCTGCTGCGCGCCTGCGCCGAGGGGCCGATGGCGCAACCAGCGCGCGCCTGGTCGCGGCTGGTGCTGGTGCTCGAGCGCGCCAACCGCCTGCCGCAGGCGCGCGAGGCCGCCGCGCAGCTGCCGCCGCCGGAACGCATCGACGACCCGGACGTGCGCCAGGACGCCAGCAATGCGCTGGCGGTGCTGGCCATGCGCGAGGGCCACTGGCAGCAGGCGCATGCGCTGCTGCGCGGGCTGTTGGCCGATGGCAGTGCGGTCGACCGGCGCAAACAGAGCAACCTGTTCTTCGCCCTGGCGCGGGTCTGCGACCGCCTCGGCCTTCACGACGAAGCGCTGCATGCCTGCGCGCAGGGCCATGCCGGCCAGGTCGAGGGCCTGGCCGCGCTGGTACCGGAGCTGGCGGCGGCGGACGCACCGCCGTTGCCGGTCGCGCAGGCCCGCTGGGATCCGGCACGCCATGCCGCGGCGCGGCCGGTGACCGCGCCGGCCATGGCCGACTCGCCGATCTTCGTGGTCGGCTTCCCGCGCTCGGGCACCACCTTGCTGGAACAGATGCTCGACGCCCACCCGCAGTTGGTGGCGATGGACGAGCGGCCGTTCCTGCAGGGACTGGCCGACCGCCTGGAGGCGCGCGGCGTGGCCTGGCCGGATGGCCTGGGCGAGCTCGACGATGCCGCCTGTGACGCGCTGCGTGCCGAGTACTGGCAGGCGGTGCGCGGGGTGGTGCAGCTGCAGCCGGGCCAGCGCCTGGTCGACAAGAACCCGTTGAACCTGCTGCGCCTGCCGCTGATCCGGCGCCTGTTCCCGGAGGCGCCGGTGATCCTGGCGCTGCGCCATCCCTGCGACGTGCTGCTGAGCTGCTACATGCAGGCGTTCCGCTCGCCGGCATTCGCCCTGCTGTGTGCCAGCCTGCCGCGGCTGGCGCGCGGCTATGCCGACGCGATGGAGTTCTGGCTCTACCACGCCGCCCTGCTGCAGCCACGCACGCTGGAGTTGCGTTACGAGGACCTGGTGGCCGATCCGCAGGCGCAGGTGGCGCGTCTGGGGCAGTTCCTGCAGCTGCAGCAGCCGGAGCGGCTGCTCGACTTCCAGCGCCACGCGCGGGCCAAGGGCTTCATCAGCACGCCCAGCTACGCGCAGGTGGTGGAGGGCATCAACCGCAAGGCCCTGGACCGCTGGCACGCCTATCGCGATGCGTTCGCGCCGGTGCTGCCGGTGCTGCAGCCGTTCCTGCGACGCTGGGACTACCGCGTCGACTGAGCGTTGCGTGTTGTCTGAACCGTTCCCGTCTGCTGGTTGAACGGCAACAACGCAGCGTGCGCTGTACCGCGCTTGAAGCGGTGTTTTTGTCAGGGGCTGGCGCACGTTGGCACACCGAAACAACACCCTTCTTATAAAAAACTAACAAGTGCCTGACGGTCCTGTAATGGACCGCTGGCCCGAGGCATCCATTTCACCCGCCGCGCGTTTCCGCGCCCGGGATGGTTCGCGCCTGCGTGCAGCCGGCGCTTGTCGCACATCACATGAGGTCTTCCCGATGTCCGTAGCAAAGAACAGACTCGCTCACGCCGTTTGCCTGGCCATGGCGACGCTTCCCGCCACGCTCTATGCGCAGAGCGCCACGCCGGCGGCGTCCGCGTCCGGCGACGCGCCGGTGACCCTGGACAAGCTCACCGTCACCGGTTCGCTGGTGCGCCGCGTGGATGTGGAGACCGCCAGCCCGGTCGCCGTGGTCGATCGCCAGCAGATTCAGCAGAGCGGCAAGCAGACCCTGGGCGATCTGCTGCAGGCGCTGCCCGGAATCGCCGGCGCCGCGACCAACCCGCAGGTCAACAACGGCGGCGGCGACGGCGCCTCGACCATCTCGCTGCGCGGCCTCGGCGACGAGCGCACGCTGATCCTGATCGACGGCCACCGCATCCAGAACAACGACGTCAACTCGATCCCGGCCAACATGATCGACCACGTCGAAGTGCTGAAGGTCGGCGCCTCGGCGATGTACGGCTCCGACGCCATCGGCGGCGTGGTCAACTTCATCCTGCGCAAGAACTTCGAAGGCGGTGAAGTCTCGGCCAACTACGGCCAGACCAGCCGCGGCGACGGCGCGCGCCAGGGCGGCAGCTTCACCTTCGGCAAGACCTGGGACCGCGGCAACGTCGTGGTCGGCCTGGACTACAACAAGCAGAAGGACGTCTCCACCGCCAACCGCGCGTTCTCCAAGTACGCGATGTACCTGTCCAGCGGCAGCGTCTACAAGGGCGGTTCGGCACGGACCCCGACCGGCTACTACAAGCTGCCGGCGGCGACCCTGGCGGCCAACGGTTGCAAGCCCGACGGCGCGCTGACCGGCAACGGCAACGGCGGCTACAAGTGCTACAGCTCCTCGGCCGATTCGTACAACTACGAGGCGCAGAACCTGCTGCTGACGCCGCAACAGCGCGTCGGTGGCTTCGTGCTCGGCAGCTTCAACATCACCGACTCGATGCAGGCGTACGTCAACGCCTACCACAACCACACCATGTCCAACTTCGCGATCGCGCCGCTGCCGCTCGACGCGCAGAACGACGGCATCACCGTCGCCGCCAACAATCCGTACAACCCGTTCGGCGTGGAGTTCGGCCCCAACGGCTACGAGTATCAGACGCGCTTCACCTCGCTCGGCCAGCGCGAAGGCTTCTACGACACGGCCACCGATCAGGATGTGATCGGCCTGAAGGGCGGCATCGGCGACAGTAGCTGGGTGTGGGACGCCAACTTCAACTACGGCCACTACCGCCAGCGCAACTGGAGCCACGGCTACGTCGATTACGCCGCGTTGCAGAACGCGATCAACAGTGGGCAGGTCAACATCCTGGATCAGGGCAGCCCGGCCACGGTCGCCTGGCTGAACAGCAACGAATCGATTCCGCGCCAGGAAACCACCACCATCATGCGGCAGTGGGAAGCCAGCGCCAACGGCAGCCTGTGGGAGATGCCGGCCGGTGCCGCGCAGCTGGCAGTGGGCGCGCTGTACCGCAAGGAGAGCCTGAACTCCACGGTGTCGGCGAATGCGCTGATCAACAGCGACAACACCTGTGCGGTCTCTTCCGAAGCCTGTTCCTCGCCGCTGAGCGGCAGCTTCAACGTCAAGGAGGCTTACGCGCAGTTGTTCATGCCGGTGCTGGAGCAGTCCTCGCCGATCGGCGCGCTCAACCTGACCCTGAGCGACCGCTACTCCGACTACAGCAGCGTGCGCTCGGGCAATAACAGCGCCTCGTTCCAGGTGGAGTGGCGGCCGATCCACGACCTGCTGGTGCGCGGCACGGCGGCGCAGGTGTTCCGCGCGCCGACCATCACCGACATCTACCAGGGCCCGACCGCCGACGCGCCGAACTTCATCGACCCCTGCGTCGGCTACAGCGGCAGCGGCCACGCCACTGCCTGCGCCGGTGTGCCGGCCGGCTGGAGCGGCACAGGCCTGTCGCAGACCAACGCGATCAAGTCCGGCGCCACCTACGTGGGCTACCAGCTCAAGCCGGAGAAGGGCACCTCGTTCGACTACGGCCTGGTGTACAGCCCCGAGTACGTACCGGGCCTGTCGCTCAACCTCGACTGGTGGAAGGTCAAGCTCGACGACCTGATCCAGCCGATCTCCGCGCAGACCGTAGCCGACCTCTGCTACAACGATGACAACAGCCCGTACTGCAGCTACCTCCACCGCTACGCCGCCGGCACCCCAAGCGCCGGCAACATCGACCACATCCAGACGCCGGTGGTCAACATCGGCAAGCTCAACACCCAGGGCATCGACCTCGGCGCGAGCTACGCGCTGCCCGCTACCGACTACGGCAAGTTCACCGTGACCGTGGACAGCACCTACCTGCACCGCTACGACATCGACACCGGAGACACGGTGGTGCACATGGCCGGGCGCTACAACTCGTCCTATGGCAACTACGCGCATTGGCGCGCGCATGCGCTGTTCGGCTGGAAGCTGGGCAACTGGGATGCGAGCTGGACCACCCGCTGGGTCGGCAAGATGCAGGTCGGCAGCGGCGACCTGAGCCAGAACATGTCCGCCGACGGGCATGACAAGGGTGTGGTGCTGAACTACGGCAGCTACATGTACCACGCGCTGCAGGTGGGCTACGACATGGCCGGGGCCAACCTGCGCCTGGATCTGGGCGTGGACAACCTGACCAACAAGCAGCCGCCGATGATGTACCAGAACAACGTGTTGAACGCGAACACCGACGTGAGCACCTACGACACGCTCGGCCGCTACTACTGGATGCGTGCTACGTACAAGTTCTAATGCGTAAGGGTTTGTTGTAAGGGAAATGGCGTTGGCGCCCCTTCATGGGGCGCCGATTCCAGGTGTGGTGTTTTGTTGTCTGCTTTTTGCTTGTGGAGATTTCCTAGGTACTTTCTTTAATTTCAACGGCAAGGATTTAGCTCATGAAATTTGCATATGGTCTGTTGGGAGTAGTTCTGTCCGCCGCATCGTTCGGCGCAAGCGCCACCGTCGTCACCGACAGGGTCGATGAAATCTTCATTCAATGCGCCGACTGCGCTGTGGCGAAAAATACGGACGCCGTGCTGGGCTACGTGAAGATCGCGCTTAGTGCCTACGCATCCGCAGCAAGCAGTAACGGTTGGGGGCCGGTCAAGGTCGGCAATCAAGTCCAGATCGAGAAGTACACGCAGACACCTGGTGGCTATCTCCTTGTCGACCACTACTACACGATCAAGAATCTTCCGGTCACCTCTTTCAATGACTTGATCGATGGGGGTGTCGAGCGGGATTCAGATGTAAGAGCCGTTCCTGCGAGGGCGCAGGCGGAAGCGTCAATGAAAGGCGATGTTGCCAGCTTCGTCGAAAGCTTCTCGGATTCTGGTGGCGTAACGACGATTTATGGATTCTTCCCGCAGAACTGATGAATGTTGATTGCGCCGCGCCACCCAATTCCATGGGGGGCGCGGCGCAATGCCATTGCACTGGCGGTCGGCTGTCGCCGCGCAGCGGCGACAAGCACATCCTGTCCACCTATTTCGAATTCACCGCCAAGCCGGCCTGACCCAAGGCGCCGGCAGTGCGGGACGGACACGCACCGTCGCCGCACATCCCCAATCCCGAATCCCCAATCCCGGCTGCACCGGCACCACGTCGATCAACCTGCGCCATGCAGATGCTCGAACAGGATGGTGCTGCCGATCGCGATCAGCAGGGCGCCGCCGACGATCTCCGCCCGCTTGCCGGCGAGCGCGCCGAGCGCGCGGCCGAGCATGATGCCCAGGGTGACCATGGTCAGCGTGCACAGGCCGATGATCGCCGCGACCTCGACGATGTTCACGTCGAGGAAGGCCAGGCCGACGCCCACCGCCATCGCGTCGATGCTGGTGGCGAAGCCGGTGGCTGCCAGATTCCAGAAGCCGTGGCGCTTGGGCGCAGCCTCCTCGGGCGTGTCGGACTCCGGCTTGAGGCCGGCGACGATCATGTGCACGCCCAGTGCGCCGAGCAGGCCGAAGGCGATCCAGTGGTCGAAGGCGACCACGTACTTGGACGCGGCCTGGCCGAGCACCCAGCCCAGTGCCGGGGTCAGTGCCTCGATGCAGCCGAAGATCAGGCCGGCACGCAGCGCGTCGGCCCAGCGCGGGCGTTGCATCGCCGCGCCCTTGCCGACCGCGGCGGCGAAGGCGTCGGTCGACATCGCGATGCCGAGCAGGAGAATCGAAAGAAACGACATGGGGGACCGTACCGGGACAGGCGACAACGACGAGCGCGCGCGCCCGGCCTTCGCCTTGCGCACTCGCCGCTGGTCTCGCCAACCGAACTGGCTGCCCGTACCACGGCGCATCGGCCGAGTCTGTTGATACGGGCGCTGTCCGCGCAGGGCGGACAGCAGGCTACTCCCCAAGGGGACGCGCAGTCTAACAGCGCCCAACTGCGGCGAACATCCCTGGAACGCACGCGAACCTGCAGCTTATCTTGATAGCTGCGGCTATATCGGCGGTGGCTCTGCGGCGGTATGGCACGCGTGTGTGCGTGATAGGTCGAGGATGCCCACTCCCTGTGCATGTGGCTTTCGCTGTGGCACTCAGCCATAGAGCGCGAGGTGCGAATGTGTGCGCCACTTCAGGGCAGCGCCACGGACGTGTCCTCAGTTCCCGCATGCAGCAACCTATGCATCGCCGCTGTGTGGGGCAGCCTGCGCCGCGCCGAAGGGAGCGACTGGCGGTCAATGGTCAGTGCGTCGGGACTGAAGTCCCTCCCACAAGGAGGCGCCCAGCGTGCCGCGTGCGCAAGGCCAACGTGCGCGCACGCGCCGCATCCGCACCGCTTGCGCCTTCGCCAGGCGTCGCCGCGGCTCAGTCCTCTTCCGGCGGCAGCACGATGGCGTCGCTGTCGATGGCCAGCTTGCCGGCCAGCAGCACCGCCTGGGTGCGGTTGGTGACGCCGAGCTTGCGCAGGATCGCGGTGACGTGCGCCTTGATGGTGGCTTCGGACACGCCCAGGTCGTAGGCGATCTGCTTGTTGAGGCTGCCGGCGCCGAGCATCTGCAGCACCCGGAACTGCTGCGGCGTCAGTTCGCGTAGGCGCTGCCCGACCTCGCGTTCGGCGCGGTCGGTGGGCGGCACGTTGTGCGCTTCCGGCGGCGCCCAGTGCTCGCCGTCCAGCACCGTGCCCAGCGCCAGGCCGATGGTGTCCGAGTCGGCCGACTTGGGAATGAAGCCGAACGCGCCGTGGTCCAGCGCGCGCCGCATCACCGTCGGCTCCTCGCGCGCGGACACCACCACCACCGGCAACTGCGGATGCAGCGCGCGCATGTGCACCAGCGCGCTGAAGCCTTGCGCGCCGGGCATGTTGAGATCCATCAGCAGCAGATCGGCATCGGCATGGCGATCGGCCAGCGCGTACAACGCCTCGACGCTGTCGGCCTCGTACAACTGCACCCCGGGCATCACCCGCTGCACCGCCCCACGCAGCGCCTCGCGGAACAGGGGATGGTCGTCGGCGATCAGCAGGGTGGGCATGGGTGAGGCCGGGAATGGGGAAACGGGAATGGGGAATGGGGAATGGGAACGGCAAGAGCAGCGCATCGGGTGCCTAAGATCTCGAAGCGACCGGGGAATGGCTCTCCCCATTCCCCATTCTCGATTCCCCATTCCCGACGCGCGTAGCGCGTAGCGCGTCAGCGCGCCAGCCGTTCGTTCACCAACGAATCCACCACCGACGGATCGGCCAGGGTCGAGGTGTCGCCGAGCTGGTCGGGGGCGTTCTCGGCGATCTTGCGCAGGATGCGGCGCATGATCTTGCCCGAGCGGGTCTTGGGCAGGCCGGGCGCCCACTGCAGGTGGTCCGGAGCGGCGATCGGGCCGATCTCCTTGCGTACCCAGGCCACCAGTTCCTTGTGCAGGGCCTCGCTCGGTTGCTCCTCGGCGACCAGGGTCACGTAGGCGTAGATGCCCTGGCCCTTGATGTCGTGCGGGAAGCCGACCACCGCCGCTTCGGCGACCTTGGGGTGGGAAACCAGCGCGCTCTCCACTTCGGCGGTGCCGATGCGGTGGCCGGAGACGTTGATGACGTCGTCGACGCGGCCGGTGATCCAGTAGTAGCCGTCGGCATCGCGGCGGCAGCCGTCGCCGGTGAAATAGCTGCCCGGGTAGGTGCGGAAATAGGTGTCGATGAAGCGCTGGTGGTCGCCATAGACGGTGCGCATCTGCCCCGGCCAGGAATCGCGCAGCACCAGGTTGCCCTCGGTGGCGCCTTCCAGAATCTCGCCGTCGGCGCTGACCAGGGCCGGCTGCACGCCGAAGAACGGCAGCGTCGCCGAGCCGGGCTTGAGGTCGATGGCGCCGGCCAGCGGGGTGATCAGGATGCCGCCGGTCTCGGTCTGCCACCAGGTGTCCACGATCGGGCAGCGGCCGTCGCCGACCACGTCGTAGTACCAGCGCCAGGCTTCGGGATTGATCGGCTCGCCGACGCTGCCGAGCAGGCGCAGGCTCTTGCGCGAGGTCTTCTTCACCGGCGCCTCGCCCTCGCGCATCAGCGCGCGGATCGCGGTCGGGGCGGTGTAGAAGATCGTCACCTGGTGCTTGTCGATGACCTCCCAGAAGCGCGACACGCTCGGGTAGTTGGGCACGCCTTCGAACATCAGCGCGGTGGCGCCGTTGGCCAGCGGCCCGTAGACGATGTAGCTGTGGCCGGTGACCCAGCCGACGTCGGCGGTGCACCAGTAGATGTCGTCCTCGCGCAGGTCGAACACGGTCTCGTGGGTGTAGGCCGCGTACAGCAGGTAGCCGGCGGTGGTGTGCAGTACGCCCTTGGGTTTGCCGGTGGAGCCGGAGGTGTAGAGGATGAACAGCGGGTCCTCGGCGTTCATGCGCTCGGGTTCGCATTCGGCCGGCTGGCTGTCGACCACGTCGTGGAACCAGCGGTCGCGCGGGGCCTGCATGTCCACCGCGCCGCCGGTGTGGCGCACCACCAGCACGGTTTCCACGCTGGTGGTGCCCGGCAGCTTCAGCGCCGCGTCCACGTTGGCCTTGAGCGGGATCTTCTTGCCGCCGCGCAGGCCTTCGTCGGCGGTGATGATCAGCTTGCTGCCGCAGTCGATCACCCGATCGGCGATCGAGTTGGGCGCGAAGCCGCCGAACACCACCGAGTGGATCGCGCCGATGCGCGCGCAGGCCAGCATCGCCACCGCCGCGTCTGGGATCATCGGCAGGTAGATGGTGACGCGGTCGCCTTTCTGCACGCCCAGCGCGCGCAGGGCGTTACCGAGCCGGCACACGCGCTCGTACAGCTCGCGATAGGTGACGTGGTAGGACGGCGCGTCCGGACTGTCCGGCTCGAACAGCAGCGCGGTCTTGTCGCCGCGGGTGGCCAGCTGCCGGTCCAGGCAGTTGACGCTGGCGTTGAGTTCGCCGTCGTCGAACCAGCGGATATGGAAGTCGTCCAGGGCGAAGCTGACGTCCTTGATCCGGGTCGGCTTCTTGAACCAGTCCAGGCGCTCGGCCACCTTGCCCCAGAACGCCTCCGGCTGTTCCACCGATTCCTTGTACTGGGTCTGGTACTGGGTCTTGTCGACCCGCGCACGGGCGGCGAACTGCGGATCGACGGGATAGAGATCGGCCATGGTTCCCTCTGCAATGAACGGGGCGCCGCATGCGGCGGCGCGTCAACGCGCAGTGTGCCGCATCCGGCGTCAAGCGCACACGCGCCGGGTCTTAGACGATGGTCGTAACTCAGCCGACGTTCGACTAATGGCCAATAGGCGCGGCCGGTGCGGTCGCGCACGCTGGGCTACGGCCGTGCGCATGCGTGCGGCCATCCATTATTCGGGAGGGAGTAATGAGCAACCGCATCGCATCCCTGGCGCGTCGCCCGTTGGCGGCGGCGCTGTTGGTGGCCCTGGTCGCGCCCGGCGCGGCCTTCGCCCAAGGCAAACCCTCGGCGCGCGAACAGGCGCTGGAGACCCGCGTGGCCGAGCTGGAACGGCAGGTGCAGCAACTGCTGTCCGCGCAGCAACAGCAGCAGGGGCAGATCGCGCAGACCCAGACCGAGGTCGCCGCGGTCCGCTCGACCCAGGCCGCGCCGCCGCCGCCACCCCCGGCACCGCCGGCCGGCAAGGCGCCGATCCAGGTCACCACCATCACCCCGGGGGCCACGCCCGGCACCACCTTCAAGGTCGGCGGCTTCATCAAGGCCGACTTCCTGGCCACCCGCACCGGCGACGGCCAGCTCGCCGACGACGCCACCGGCCGCGCGCTGTACCTGCCCGGGCAGACCCCGGTGGGCGGGGCCAAGTCCGGCACCGACTACAACGCGCATGCCAAGTTCTCGCGGATCAACTTCGGCGTGGACAGCGTGACCGAAGGCGGCAACAAGGCCGGCGCGCTGGTGGAACTGGATTTCTTCGGCAATGCATTGGGCACCCAGACCGCCACCAACACCTACGGCGCCACCCTGCGCCACGCCTACATGTATTGGAACCACTGGCTGGCCGGCCAGACCTGGTCCAACTTCATGGATCCGGCGGCGCTGCCGGAAGCGGCCGACTTCATCGGCCCCACCGACGGCGTGGTGTTCGTGCGCCAGGCGCAGCTGCGCTACACCAACGGCGGCTTCAGCATCGCCCTGGAGAATCCGGAAACCACCCTGTACACGCGCAGCGTGGCCGGCGTGGTCAGCACTGCCAGCTCCGACCGCGGCGCGCTGCCGGATCTGACCGTGCGCTACGGCTGGAAGGGCGACTGGGGCAGCTTCGGCGTGGCCGGCGTGGTCGGCCAGCAGAAGGTCGACAACCGCGCCACCGGTGCCGATGCCAGCAAGGCCTCCGGCGGCCTGACCCTGGGCGGCAAGTGGGTGGCCAGCGACAGCGACAGCCTGTTCTACCAGCTCACCGGCGGCGAAGGCATCGGCCGCTACATCGGCCTGGGCATCGCCCAGAACGCGGTGTACGACGCCGCCGACCGCGACCTGGACACGGTCGGGGTGGTCGCCGGCTACGTCGGCTGGCGCCACGCGTTCTCGCCCAAGCTGCGCACCAACCTGATCTACGCGCGCAGCGACTACGACAACGACACCGCGCGTACCGGCCTGGCCGTGACCAAGAGTGTGCAGAGCATCCGCGGCAACGTCTTCTACTCGCCGTTGCCCAAGGTCGATATCGGCGCCGAGCTGATGTACGGCAAGCGCGAGATCGAAAGCGGCGCCACGGGCGACATCACCCGCCTGCAGTTCACCACCAAGTACAGCTTCTGATCCGCGCCGCGGCCACTTACCGGAGCCATCTCATGAGCCTCTCCAACGACGCGCTGATCGCCAAGATCGACGCCAATCCGAAGTACCACGCGCTCAAGCGCCAGCGCAACGCGCTGGGCTGGACGCTGACCATCCTGATGTTGCTGGCCTACTTCGGCTTCATCGGCCTGATCGCCTTCGACAAGGCCTTCCTGGCCCAGCCGATGGGCAGCGGCGTCACCACCATCGGCATCCCGATCGCGATCGGAGTGATGGTCTTCACCATCGCCATCACCGCGATCTACGTGCGTCGCGCCAACACCGTGTACGACCAGCTGACCGCCGACATCCTCGAGGACGCCCGCCAATGAGCAAGCACCTGCGCTTCCTTCTGCTGCTGCTGGCCGCGCTGCTGCCGGCCGGCGTGGCCCTGGCCGCCGGCGGCGATGTCGGCCAGACCGACAAGCAGCCGACCAACTGGGTGGCGATCGGCATGTTCGCCTTCTTCGTCGCCGGCACGCTGTGGATCACCAAGTGGGCGGCGAAGAAGACCCGCTCGGCGTCGGACTTCTACACCGCTGGCGGCGGCATCACCGGCTTCCAGAACGGCCTGGCGATCGCCGGCGACTACATGTCGGCGGCCTCGTTCCTGGGCATCACCGCGGCGGTGATGACCAACGGCTACGACGGCCTGATCTACGCCATCGGCTTCCTGGTCGGCTGGCCGATCCTGACCTTCCTGATGGCCGAGCGCCTGCGCAACCTCGGCAAGTACACCTTCGCCGACGTGGCCGGCTACCGCTTCGCGCCGACCGCGATCCGCAGCTTCGCCGCCTCCGGCACGCTGGTGGTGGTGCTGTTCTACCTGATCGCGCAGATGGTCGGCGCCGGCGCGCTGATCAAGCTGCTGTTCGGCCTGGACTACTGGGTGGCGGTGAGCCTGGTCGGCGTGCTGATGATGGTCTACGTGCTGTTCGGCGGCATGACCGCCACCACCTGGGTGCAGATCATCAAGGCGGTGTTGCTGCTGACCGGCGTGACCTTCATGGCCGTGGCGATCATGTGGCACTTCAACTTCAGCTTCGAGGCGCTGTTCGCCGAGGGCGTGCGGGTGAAGACCGCGGTGGCGGCCAACGGCGGCGCCTCGCCGGAAGAGGCAGCCACTGCCGGCCTGTCGATCATGGGCCCGGGCGGCTTCGTCAAGGATCCGATCTCGGCGATCTCCTTCGGCATGGCGCTGATGTTCGGCACCGCCGGTCTGCCGCACATCCTGATGCGCTTCTTCACCGTCCCCGACGCCAAGCAGGCGCGCAAGTCGGTGCTGTGGGCCACCACCTGGATCGGCTACTTCTACATCCTGATCTTCATCATCGGCTTCGGCGCCATCGCCCTGGTGTTGACCAACCCGCAGTTCGCCGACGTCGCCACCGGCACCATCCACGGCGGCAAGGGCGCGGCCAACATGGCGGCGGTGCTGGTCGGCAACGCCGTGGGTGGCAACGTGTTCATGGGCTTCATCTCCGCGGTGGCCTTCGCCACCATCCTGGCGGTGGTCGCCGGCCTGACCCTGTCTGGCGCCTCGGCGGTGTCCCACGACCTGTACGCCACGGTGATCAAGAAGGGCAATCCGGCCCCGGGCTCGGAGCTGAAGGTGTCGCGCGTCACCACCATCGCACTGGGCGTGATCGCGGTGCTGCTGGGCATCGTGTTCGAGAAGCAGAACGTGGCCTTCATGGTGTCGCTGGCCTTCGCCATTGCCGCCTCGGCCAACTTCCCGGTGCTGATCCTGTCGTTGCTGTGGAAGAACTGCACCACCCGCGGTGCGGTGATCGGCGGTTTCCTGGGCCTGATCTCCTCGCTGGTGCTGACGGTGCTGTCGCCGTCGGTGTGGGTGGACACGCTGGGCAACCCGGCCGGTTCGGCGCCGTTCCCGTACACCTCGCCGGCGCTGTTCTCGGTCACCATCGGCTTCGTCGGCATCTGGCTATTCTCGGTGCTGGACCGCAGCGCCCAGGCCGGCAAGGAACGCGCCGCGTTCAAGGCGCAGCAGATCCGCGCCGAGACCGGGCTGGGCGCCTCGCGCGGGTCGGGCCACTGAGCGCGCGCGCCTAACAGGACGCGGCCAACGCCGCACGCGACGCCGGCCCTTGTGCCGGCGTCGTCGTGTCTGCGGGCAGCGGCTACCATGGCGGGCCTTTGCCGCACCGGTCGCCTGCATGCGCTATCGCTGGATCCTGTTCGATGCCGACGACACATTGTTCCATTTCGACGCCTTCGCCGGCCTGCAGCGCATGTTCGCCGGCTACGGCGTGCAGTTCGGCGAGGCGGATTACGCCGAATACACCGCCTGCAACCGGCCGCTGTGGGTGCAGTACCAGAACGGCGCGATCACCGCCTTGCAATTGCAGCAGCGCCGTTTCGCCGACTGGGCGCAGCGCCTGCAGACCGCGCCGGAGACCTTGAACACGGCGTTCCTGGCGGCGATGGCCGAGCTGTGTGCGCCGCTGGACGGAGCGGTGGATCTGCTCGACGCCTTGCGTGGGCGCGCGCGCCTGGGCCTGGTCACCAACGGCTTCGGCGCGCTGCAGAACGCGCGCCTGCAGCGTACCGGGCTGCACGACCGCTTCGAAGTCATCGCCATTTCCGAGGTGGTGGGCGTGGCCAAGCCGCACCCGGGGATCTTCGCGCACGCGCTGGCGCAGCTCGGCGACCCACCGCCGGCGCAGGTGCTGATGGTCGGCGACAACCCGCAGGCGGACATCGCCGGCGGCCTGGCCGCGGGCCTGCACACCTGTTGGTTCAATGCGCACGGCGCCGCCGCGCCGGAGGGCGTCGTGCCGCACCACCAGGTCGCCTCGCTGGCGCAATTGCAGGCGTGGTTGCTGGAAGAGCCGGCAGCGCTGTAGCGCATCTACTTGCGTGCCTGGCGCCATCGGGTCGGGACTGAAGTCCCTCCCACAGGTGGAAACTTCAGTTCGCGGCGATGCCGGCGCGCCCCTTGTGGGAGGGACTTCAGTCCCGACCCCGGAAGGGTAGGGGTTGCCGGTCCCGAGACGGGATGCCGCATCATCTCGCCCGGTCGCTGCTGCTCTCTTGTGGGAGGGACTTCAGTCCCGACGCGAGCCACCGTCAGACCCGGGGTCTCGGTCGCATGCTGCCGACCCCCGACGTGGCGCACGGCAGCCGCGACCGCCATCGTATAGTGCGCCCATGCCGATCTCCGACGCCGACGCCGCTTCCGCCGACACGCCACTGGCCGCCTTGCCAGTCACCCTGCAGCGCCTGCGCGCGGCCTGGCAGGCGGCCAAGCCGGAGCGGGCGCAGCGCCGCGAGGACTTGCTGCGGCTGCGCGCGGCGTTGAAGCGGCGTTTGCCGGAGATGGCCGATGCCATCGCCGCCGATTTCGGCCACCGCTCGCGCCACGAATCGCTGATCGCCGACGGCATGACCGCGCTCGGCGAGATCGATCACCTGCTGCGCCATCTGAAGCGCTGGATGCGCCCGCAGCGGGTCGGCGCCGGCTGGCGGCTGTGGCCGGCGCGTGCGGAAGTGCGGCCGGTGCCGGTCGGCGTGGTCGGGGTGATCGCGCCGTGGAACTACCCGGTCAACCTGGCGCTGATCCCGCTGGCCACCGCCATCGCCGCCGGCAACCACGTCTACCTGAAACCCTCCGAGCACACCCCGCGCAGCGCGCAGTTCCTGCAGTCGCTGCTGGCCGAGGTGTTCCCGCCGCAGCGGGTGGCGGTGGCGCTGGGCGGGGCCGAGGTGGCGTCGGCGTTCGCGGCGTTGCCGCTGGACCACCTGGTGTTCACCGGCTCCACCGCGGTCGGGCGCAAGGTGATGGCCGCCGCCGCCCCCAACCTGACCCCGCTGACCCTGGAACTGGGCGGCAAGTCGCCGGCCATCGTCTGCGCCGACTACCCGCTGGAACAGGCCGCCGCGCGCCTGGCCACCGGCAAGTGGTTCAACGCCGGGCAGACCTGCATCGCCCCGGACTACGTGCTGATCGATGCCGGCCGCGAGGCGGCGCTGGTGCAGGCGCTGCGTGCGCAGGTGCTGGCGCGCTACGGCGATTTCGCCAGCGCCGAGGACTACACCCGCATCGTCAACGACGGCCAGTACCGACGCCTGCGCGGCTACCTGGACGATGCGCGGGCGCGTGGCCTGGAGGTCATCGAACTGGCCACGGTGGAGCGCGAACGCGCCGAGCGCGAGCGGCTGATCGTGCCCACGGTGGTGCTGCAGCCGGGCGATGACGCGCTGTTGATGCAGGAGGAGATCTTCGGCCCGATTTTGCCGGTGCGCAGCTACCGCTCGCTGGATGCGGCCATCGCCGAGATCAACAGCCGCGACCGGCCGCTGGCGCTGTATCCCTTCAGCCACGACCGCGCGCGGATCGAGGCTATCCTGCATGCGACCGTCGCCGGCGGCGTCACCGTCAACGACAGCCTGCTGCACTTCGCCGCCAACGCGCTGCCATTCGGCGGCATCGGCCCCAGCGGCATGGGCGCCTACCATGGTCGCGCCGGCTTCGATGCCTTCAGCAAGGCCCTGCCGATCCTGTGGCAGGCCCGCCGCGCCGGCAGCGACCTGCTCAAGCCGCCGTATGCGCGGATCGCCTGGCTGCTGGATTTGCTGATGCGCTGACCGGCCAGTGCGAGCGCGTCACGTCACCTCCACATCGAACTTGGCCGGGGTGAAGCCTCGTTCCTCGAACCAGCACACCCCTTCCTGCACAAAGGTGAGCACAAGGCGATAAGTACCTTCTTCATTGGGTGGAGCGATGTGCATCAGGTGTTCGGAGATTCGTCCTGGCACAATGCAAGAATCGGCGAGCCGACTGCGGATGCCGTCATAAACGACCATTTCGTTCTCCGCCGTACACCAGTGGTAACAAAGGAACACCGGGTTATCGCCTTCGCTATACCAAGTCTCGGGACCGTCGTTAACAACCTGCACTTTGATCTCGACGGTTGTGGAGGCGACGATTTGCGGCATAGAGCCGACGAGTGCAATGCTGCCCGTCGGTTGGGTGATGGGGGCAGCGCGCCTGCGGCTGACAAGCTCGGCTGTTCGTTTGGCCTCTGTCGCCAGAACTTCCAGCTTGACGCCGACGCTCGGGTCGAAGGCGCCGACGATATTGGGGAAGCGCTGCTTGACCACGTGTTCGTGCATCACTCGATATGCGTCCTCTGGCGAGTGAAGATCGACGATCTCGCGGTTGTCCGCATCCACGGCATATAGATGCGGGAATACGTTACGCATAAAATCAAGAAAGTCGGGAACGGTGATTCTCTGCAGGACGTCGAGGCAGAAGTGGTTCATTTCCATCACTACTGTCGGTCGCCGCGTCGCCAGAAACGACAAGCCACCTCGAATGACGTTCATTTCGAAGCCCTCCACGTCGATCTTCAGAAAGTTTGGCGAGGGGTCCTTGGTGGCGAAAAAGTGATCCAGTTGATCGATACGGATCTCTTCAGTGACGTGTCCGTCCTTGGGGCGGATCTTGTCGCTGACATAACCACCCGAGCGGTTCGTCGCGGCAAAGGTGATCGCGAGCGTCTCCTGCTTCATTCCGAGGCCGAAATTGAACGCTTCAATGTTTCCGCACTGATTACGAGCCAGGTTCTCCCTTAGGATGCGATAGGTGGACGGGGTGGGTTCGAACGCGTAGGTCTTCCTGGCCAGGCCTGAGAACAACAGCGCCGTCAGGCCGATGTTGGCGCCGATGTCAGCAACCACATCATCCGCTTCAACCAAGGTGCGAAACAGTTGCACCATATGCGGTTCGAATTCATCGCCCATGTTGGTCAGATAGTCGTCGTCTGACGAAACCTTATAGATTTCTTGGTCAATCTTGATTGTCTTAAGCATGCGTTCCTTCAACAGCTTTGGGTTCGGTGTCCAGAGGGTGAGCAAACAGGATTGGCAAGATCGGCAGGTGTTGTCGCATGCCGAGGGCCGGAGGTAGAGCACGGAACATGCAGCCTCGGCCGTTAGGCGGCTTCATCAGTTCTGAAGTATTCGCGGCGCCCCCCCGGCCGCCGCATTGCGAGCCGCCTCGGGGCTGTCGCATGGACATTGTTTACTAGATTGACGTCGGATTGTGCAGATTGCAACGGGGGGGAGAGACTTCTCGGCGTAGTCGAATCTGTAGGATGCTCTCAGCGCAAATGGGGACCCATCGGGCGCGGTATGCCAGAATCCACTATGAGCCAGCTAGCGTTTGCGAGGTCCTAGATGCGCTAGTGCCGCCAAGCGCCGTGGCCTGAAATAATTGTGATGAAGACCGAGGAGCGGGACCACCCTTGAAAATCGCCAGCTGGAACGTCAACTCGCTCAACGTGCGCCTGCCGCACCTGCAACAGTGGCTGGCCGCGTTCGCGCCGGACGTGGTCGGGATCCAGGAGACCAAGCTGGAAGACCACAAGTTTCCCGACACTGCGTTGGCCGAGGCCGGCTACCGCAGCGTGTTCGCCGGGCAGAAGACCTACAACGGCGTGGCGATCCTGTCGCGCCTGCCGATCAGCGACGTGCAGATCGGTGTGCCGGGCCTGGAGGACGAGCAGAAGCGCGCCATCGCCGCCACCATCGGCGACCTGCGCATCGTCAATCTGTACGTGGTCAACGGCCAGGACGTGGGCACCGACAAGTACGCCTACAAGCTGCGCTGGTTGGAGGCGGTGCACGCCTGGCTGGCCGACGAGCTGCAGCGGCATCCGCGGCTGGTGGTGCTCGGCGACTTCAACATCGCCCCGGACGCGCGCGACGTGCACGACCCGCTGGTGTGGAGCGACAACCACATCCTCACTTCCACCGCCGAGCGCGGCGCCCTGCACAAGCTGCTCGGCCTGGGCCTGCACGACGGCTTCCGCCTGCACCATGCCGACGGCGGCATCTTCAGCTGGTGGGACTACCGCCAGGCCGGCTTCCGCCGCGACCTGGGGCTGCGCATCGACCTGACCCTGGTGTCCGAGGCGCTGAAGGCGCGCACCCGCGGTGCCGGCATCGACCGCGAACCGCGCAGCTGGGACCGCCCCAGCGATCACGCGCCGGCCTGGGTCGAGCTGGAGCCGGCGGCATGAGCGAGCGCCACGTGCGCCGCTGCATCGACAAGGTCGGCGACACCGCGATCGCGCCGCTGCACCGGCTCAGCTGCCACTGCGGTGCGGTGCAGATCGACCTGGAGCTGCCGCAGGGCATCGTCGACCCGCGCCGCTGCAACTGCTCGCTGTGCCGGCGCCGCGGCGCCATCGTCGCCTCGGTGCCGCTGGCGGCCCTGCATGTCCGCCAGGGCGAGCAGGCGCTGCGCCTGTACCAGTTCCACACGCATACCGCGCAGCATTATTTCTGCGGCACCTGCGGGATCTACACGCATCATCGGCGCCGCTCCGATCCCAGCCTGTACGGCTACAACGTCGGCTGCCTGGAGGGCGTGGACCCGTATGCGCTGGCCATCGCGGTGCCGGTCGAGGACGGCGTGCGCCATCCGGCCGACCGCGCTGCGCCGTGAGCGGGGCCGCAAACGCAAAACGCCCGGCGAACCGGGCGTTTGCGCAAGCGGCGAGGGCGCTGTGTCAGCGCGCGCGGCCGCGGGTGAACAGGTTGACGATCGCCAGCAGGATGATGGCGCCGATCAACGAGTACAGGAACGTCCACAGGGTGATCGCCTGGTTGATGCCGCCGCCGAACAGCCAGCCGGCGATCAGCGCGCCGACGATGCCGACCACGATGTTCAGAATGATGCCCTGCTGTGCGTCACGGCGCATGATGATGCTGGCCAGCCAGCCCACGATGCCGCCGACGATCAACCAGATGATGATGCCCATGCGTCAGACTCCTCGGTTCGGCCCGCACCAGGAGCGGTGGGGTGCGCGTCATTTAAGGAGCGCCGCCGTGAAGCGGCCGTATAGCGCCGGCCCCGCCGCGCAGCGGCCATTGCGCTTTGTGGGCGCGGCGTGAGCGCGCCGACGCCGCCCGTGGCCGACGGCGCCGAGCCGCCGGACTGGCGCCTCGGCCCGGTGGCGCTGTGGCTGCGCCCGCATCCGCCGCGGACCTCCGGCGAGGCGCAGGCGCGGCGCCTGCTGGCCGGCGAACTGGCGGTGCCGGCGGCGCAATTGCCGCTGCGCCGCGACGCCCGCGGCCGGCCCGGCCTGCATGCACCGCTGGCGCACGTGGACACCGGTTGGAGCCACAGCGGCGACTACCTGCTGGTGGCGGTGGCCGCGCACGCGCGGCTGGGGGTGGACATCGAGCGCCAGCGGCCACGGCCGCGCCTGCTGGAACTGGCGCAGCGCTTCTTCCACCCGGACGAGGTCGCGCTGCTGGCCGCGCTGGCGGCGCCGGCGCGCGAGGCGCTGTTCTTCCGCCTGTGGTGCGCCAAGGAAGCGCTGCTCAAGGCGCATGGCCACGGCATCGCCTTCGGCCTGCACCGGCTGCGCTTCGCCGAGGACGCCGGCGGCGCGCTGCGCCTGGTCTGGTGCGACCCGGGCCTGGGCACGGCCGAGGCCTGGCACCTGCACGAATGGGAGGCCGCGCCCGGCTACCGGGCGGCGCTGGCCTGGTGGCCAGGGCTGCCGTAGGTTCCATGCCTCTGGATCGTGTTGCAGCCCTGTGATTCCGATGTCGACCTCGTTGGCTGGGCAGGTCGTGCTTTGGTGTAATTTGATGTAAAAAGATATACGTTTTTATAGGAAAACGCGATGAGGCTCCCTGTGCCGCCCCCAGACAGCTGGCGTCTTCTTGCTGATGAACCTGAACGCATGATGAAGGTATTCAGGTCGAAGATCGGTCCCGAGGTGGCTGGAAGCTACGAACACTGGGACAAACTCAGGCATAGAGTCGCGCCAGACGGCCTCACCACAGAAGAATGGTGGGCTGGCATCAAGTGGAGCCGTCAAGCGCTGGCGCGCGAACTTGATCTGGTGGACAAAGACGACGAGAACTTCGTCGTTTCCATTACCGATTCGATGCAGCGCAGACTTCACTACATTGATCGCGAGGCGGCTGGGGCGATCAAAGGAATGGAGAGCAGCGGTGGACAGAATAGATTTCTGATCCGTTCGCTGATCGAGGAGGCCATGACGTCGTCCCAGCTTGAGGGAGCCACTACCACCCGCGCGGTTGCAAAAGAGATGCTATCGACTGGCAGACTGCCGCGCGATCAGTCGGAGCGAATGATCTACAACAACTACCTCGCGATGAACATGATTCGCGACAGGGGGAAGCGGCCAATCACGCCCGAGGAGGTGCTGGAGCTGCATAGCATCCTGACGGACGGGACGCTGGAAAGCGCGGAATATTCTGGTCGATATCGTTCGGTGGGAGACAATGTCGTCATCTACGACCGAGGTTCCCCGCCGACGCTGCTGCATGTCCCGCCGCCTGCAATCCAAGTGGCGGACAGGATGAGACGGCTTTGCGCGTTCGCGAACGACACGGCGAGCGAAACCTTCATCCATCCTGTCGTGCGCGCCATCGCAATTCACTTCCAGATCGGCTACGACCATCCATTCGTTGATGGGAACGGACGAACGGCCAGGGCGCTCTTCTACTGGAACATGATGAACTCCGGTTACTGGTTGACCGAATATCTGTCGATTTCGAGCGTGTTGAAGAAGTCGCCCGGGAAATACATGCGGGCTTATCTCTACACCGAGAGCGATGGCGCCGATCTGAGCTATTTCGTCTCGCAGCAGTTGGAAGCGATCGAGCAGTCCATCCAGGCGTTGCACACGTATATCGCGAAGAAGCAGCAGGAAGATCGGCTTGCGCGTCACGTGCTGCGCAAGGCGCATGTGGGCGACGCTGTGCTGAATCACAGGCAGCGCGCCTTGCTGGCCAATGCACTGAAGGATCCTGATCGGCCATACACCGTGGCCGGGCATCGGTCGGCGCACACGATCACCTATCCAACAGCGCTGGGCGACCTGAACTCCCTGGTCGCCGCGGGCCTGCTCTACAAGCAACGGGTCGGCAAGGCGTTCGAATACTACCCGGTACCTGGCCTCGCACGGATGTTGGGAGCCTGACCGTCCCAGGCGGGTGCTGAGCCTCTATACGTTCCGGGAAATGCCTCGGCCAGAGTGCGGCAGCGGCAGCACCTGCGATAATCCGCCGATGACCGATGCCTCTCTTCCCGATTCCGTCCGCGTCGCGCTCGAACAGGGCCTGCACGCGCAAGGCCTGGACGCGGCCGCGCTGGCGCCGCCGCTGCTGGCCTATCTGGCGCTGCTGACGCGCTGGAACCGCACCTACAACCTGACCGCGATCCGCGACCCGCACGAGATGGTGACCCGCCATCTGCTGGATTCGCTGGCGATGCAGCCGTTCGCCCAGGAGGGCGCGCTGGCCGACCTGGGCACCGGCCCGGGACTGCCCGGCATTCCGCTGGCGATCGCGCGGCCGCAGCTGCGGGTGACCCTGGTCGAAAGCAACGGCAAGAAGGCGCGGTTCCTGCGCGAGGCGGTACGCCAGCTGCGCCTGGACAACGCGCGCGTGGCCGAGTCGCGCGCCGAGGCGCTGGACGAGGCCGGCGCCTACGACCTGCTGACCGCACGCGCGCTGGACACCCTGGCCGGCATCGTCGCCGTCGGCGGCCACCTGCTGCGCCCGGGCGGGCGCCTGCTGGCGATGAAGGGCGTACGCCCGGACGAGGAGATCGCCGCGCTGCCGCCGGGCTGGGTGGCGCCGACGGTGCACCCGCTGCAGGTCCCCGGCCTGGGCGCCGACCGCCACCTGGTAGTGGTCGAGCGCGGTTGAGCGGCGGCCGCGGCCGGCCCCGATTTCCGCCAGGGGGGGCTGTGACCGCATAATGCCCGGTCCCACCCCATCGCCGACGAGGCTCCCGCATGGCCCGCATCATCGCCATCGCCAACCAGAAGGGCGGCGTCGGCAAGACCACCACCGCGGTCAACCTGGCCGCGTCGCTGGCGCGGCAGTCGCAGCGCGTGCTGCTGGTGGACCTGGACTCGCAGGGTAATGCGACGATGGGCAGCGGCATCGACAAGCGCGAGCTGGCCGCCTCCACCTGCGACGTGCTGCTCGGCGAGAGCAGCGCCGAACAGATCCGGGTGACCGCGCCGGAAGGCTTCGACCTGCTGCCGGGCAATATCGATCTCACCGCCGCCGAGATCCAGCTGATGGACCAGCCGGCGCGCGAGCAGCGGCTGAAGACCGCATTGGCGCCGCTGCGCGAGGCCTACGACTTCATCCTGATCGACTGCCCGCCTGCGCTGTCGCTGCTGACCCTGAACGCGTTGACCGCCGCCGACTCGGTGATCGTGCCGATGCAGTGCGAGTACTACGCGCTGGAAGGGCTGACCGCGCTGCTGGAGACCATCGAGGCGCTGCGCGCCGAGCTGAACCCGGCGCTGGAGATCGAAGGCGTGCTGCGCACCATGTTCGACGTGCGCAACAACCTGGCCAACGCGGTATCGGCGGAGCTGACCAACCACTTCGGCGACAAGGTGTTCCGCACCATCGTGCCGCGCAACGTGCGCCTGGCCGAGGCGCCCAGCCATGGCCAGAGCATCGTCGGCTACGACCGCACCTCGCGCGGCGGCGTCGCCTACCTGGGACTGGCCGGCGAGATCGTGCGCCGCCGCAACGAACGCAATCGGCCGATGCCGGCCATGGAGACCATCTGATGAGCGCCAAGCCCCCCGCCCTCGGAGCGAAGAAGCGCGGCCTCGGCCGTGGCCTGGAAGCGCTGCTGGGGCCGAAGGGCGCGGCCGCGCCGGTGCCCACCGCCGAAGTGCAGCCTGGCGAAAGCCTGCGCCGCCTGCCGGTCGGGCAGCTGCAGCCGGGCAAGTACCAGCCGCGGCAGGAGATGGACGAGGCCAAGCTGCAGGAGCTGGCCGAGTCGATCAAGGCGCAGGGCGTGATCCAGCCGATCGTCGCCCGCGAATTGGCGCCGGGCAGTTTCGAGATCGTCGCCGGCGAACGCCGCTGGCGCGCCTCGCAGCTGGCCGGCCTCAGCGAGGTGCCGGTGGTGGTGCGCGAGCTGGACGATCGCACCGTCATCGCCATGGCGCTGATCGAGAACATCCAGCGCGAGGACCTCAACCCGCTGGAAGAGGCGCAGGCGCTGCAGCGGCTGATCGACGAGTTCTCGCTGACCCACGCCGAGGCCGCCGAGGCGGTGGGCCGCTCGCGCGCGTCGGTGTCCAACCTGCTGCGCCTGCTGGAACTGCCGCCGGCGATCCGCGCGCTGCTGGAAGCGCGGCGCCTGGAGATGGGCCATGCGCGCGCGCTGCTGACGCTGTCGCCGGAGCTGGCCAGCCGCCTGGCCTCCGACGCCGCCGACCAGGGCTGGTCGGTGCGCGAGGTCGAGCACCGCGCCCAGCAGTTCGCCGCCGGCAAGGTGCCGAGCAACCGCAAGGCCAAGCCGGCGCGCACCGCGCCGCAGGCCGACATCGCCTCGCTGGAAACCGAGCTGTCCGAGTCGCTGGGGACCAAGGTGTCCATCGCCCATGGCCGCGGCGGCAAGGGCAAGCTGGTGATCCACTACACCGACCTGGACACGCTGGACGGCGTGCTCGAGAAACTGCGCCCGCGGCAGGCCTGAGCGCCGCCGCCCGCGTCCGCCAGGACCGTCCCCGCCATGCATCCCAGCAAGGTCGACCGTCACCACCTGCTGCGCCTGACCGACCTGCCCAACGTCGGGCCGGCCTGCGAGAAGGACCTGCGCCTGATCGGCATCCGCGTGCCGGCGCATCTGCAGGGCCGCGATCCCTACGACATGTACGCGCAGCTGTGCTTGCGCACGGGCGTGGTGCACGACCACTGCGTGATCGACGTGTTCCTGTCGATCGTGCGCTTCATGCAGGGCGAGACGCCGCGTCCGTGGTGGGAATTCAGCAAGGAGCGCAAGGCGGCGCTGGCCAAGGACGCGCCGCTGACCCTGCGCTGAGGCCGCGCGCCGCGGCGCTGGCCAGCAACCGGAGCATTGCATGAGCAACGAGGACACGCAGATCAGCCCGGGCGGCAGCCCGATCCTGCACCACCGCGAGGAAAAACCGTTCGCGCTGGCGAGCGGCGAGTCCTGCCTGGAGCAGATCGGCGCGCACATCGAACGCCACCTGGGGTCGGTCGCCGGCGTGCTGCACGAGATCATCTCCGACACCGTGCACCTGGATGTGCACGTGGTGCCCGCCACCGACGAGGTGCCGTATCTGCGGCTGGTCACCTCGGGAATGAGCGACCTGCCGATGGCCGTGCCCGAGGGCGTGGGGGCACCGCGCTTCATGGAGCTGATGCTGACCCTGCCGCCCGACTGGCCGATCACCCAGGACGATTTCCAGGATGAGCGCCATTACTGGCCGCTGCGCCTGCTCAAGACCCTGGCGCGGCTGCCGCACAAGTACGACACCTGGCTGGGCTTCGGCCACACCGTGCCCAATGGTCACCCGGCCGAACCGTACGCGCCCGGCGTCGGCTTCGACGGGGCGATCGTGCTGCCGCCGGTGAGCACGCCCGAGGCGTTTGGGGAACTGGTCGTCGATGCCGACAAGACCATCGTGTTCATGACCCTGGTGCCGCTGTATCCGGAAGAAATGGCGCTCAAGCTGAAGAAGGGCGCCGAGGCGCTGATGGACCGCTTCGACGCCAAGGGCCTGCAGGACGTGATCGATCCCGCCCGGCCCAATGTCGCCCGCAAGCGCTTCGGGCTGTTCTGACCTGCCGTTCCGATCCACACACCGCGCACGCCGTTCCACGCTTTCCAGGACTTTCGCCATGCCCATCCTCGTCACCGGCGCCGCCGGCTTCATCGGTGCCCACACCGTCCGTGCGCTGCGCGCCGCCGGGCAACTGGTGGTGGGCCTGGACAACTACAACGACTACTACGACCCGCAGCTCAAGCGCGACCGCGTCGCCGCGCTGTGCGCGAACGCGGACATCCGCACCCTGGACCTGACCGACCGCGACGGCCTGGCCGCGCTGTTCGACGAGGTGCAGCCGACCCGCGTGGTGCACCTGGCCGCGCAGGCCGGGGTGCGCTATTCGCTGCAGAACCCCTACGCCTACGTCGACAGCAACCTGGTCGGTTTCGTCAACATGCTGGAGCTGTGCCGGCACCGCGGCGTGGAGCATCTGGTCTATGCCTCCAGCAGCTCGGTGTACGGCGATTCGGCGACGCCGCCGTTCTCCGAGGACCAGCGCATCGACCAGCCGCGCTCGCTGTACGCGGCGACCAAGGCCGCCAACGAGCTGATGGCGCACACCTATGCGCAGCTGTACGGCCTGCGCGCCACCGGGCTGCGCTTCTTCACCGTGTACGGCCCCTGGGGCCGTCCGGACATGGCGCCGCTGCTGTTCAGCCGCGCGGTGCTGGCCGGGCGCCCGATCGAGGTGTTCAACCACGGCCGCATGCGCCGCGACTTCACCTTCGTTGCCGACATCGTCGCCGGCGTGCTCGGCGCGCTCGATCACCCCTCCAGCGAGCCGGTGCCGCACCGCGTGTTCAACCTCGGCAATCACACTCCGGTGGAACTGGAGCGCTTCATCGCGGTGATCGAGGACGCCGCCGGGCGCAGCGCCGAGAAACAGTATCGGCCGATGCAGCCGGGCGACATGATCGAGACGATGGCCGATACTGCGCGGGCCCACGCCGCGTTCGGCTTCGATCCGAGCACCCCGATCGAGGTCGGCCTGCCGCAGGTGGTGGCCTGGTGCCGGGAGTATTTCGGCGCCGCCGCCTGACGCTTCATCCGCGGATCATCGGTCCGCGGCACAATGCCTGCCGCTTTTTCCCCCACGCGCGCCCCGCGCCCAGCCTTGCCGAATCCATGAGCCAGCTTTCCCTCTCCGTCGTCGTCCCGGTGTTCAACGAGCGCGACAACGTGCCGCCGCTGGTCGCCGAGATCGTCGCCGCGCTGCGCGGCGCGATCGATTTCGAGATCGTCTACGTCGACGACCATTCGCGCGACGACACCCTGGCGGTGCTCGAAGGGCTGAAGGCGTCCACGCCGGAGCTGCGCGTGCTGCACCATGTCAGCCAGAGCGGGCAGAGCACCGCGGTGCGCAACGGCGTCAAGGCCGCGCGCGGGCTGTGGATCGCCACCCTGGACGGCGACGGCCAGAACGATCCGGCCGACATCCCCAAGCTGCTGGCCGCGCGCCAGGCAGCCGAGCCGCTGGTCAAGCTGTTCGCCGGCTGGCGGGTGTCGCGGCAGGATTCGGGCAGCAAGCGCTGGGCGTCCAAGTGGGCCAACGCGATCCGCGCGCGCATGCTGCGCGACGACACCCCGGACACCGGCTGCGGCATCAAGCTGTTCGAGCGCGAGGCATTCCTGGACCTGCCGTACTTCGACCACATGCACCGCTACCTGCCGGCGCTGATGCAGCGCGCCGGCTGGCAGACCCTGAGCGTGCCGGTCAATCACCGTCACCGCACCTCCGGCGTCTCCAAGTACAACAACCTCAACCGCGCCCTGGTCGGCATCCGCGACCTGCGCGGCGTGGCCTGGCTGATCGCGCGCAGCCGCCGCACCGCGGTGCAGGAGCGCTGAGATGGACGCGCATTTCCTCAACGAACCGATCCAGGCGCTGTACTGGACCGGGCTGCACGTCACCGGCTGGAAGCTGATCGGCTACGTCGGCGCGCTGATGTTCGGCGGCCGCTGGCTGGTGCAGTTCGTCGCCTCCAAGCGCGCTGGCAAGCCGGTGATCCCGCGCCTGTTCTGGTACATGAGCGTGGTCGGCAGCCTGATGACGCTGAGCTACTTCATGTTCTCGGCCAAGCAGGACTCGGTGGGCGTGCTGCAGAACCTGTTCCCCGCCTTCACCGCCTTCTACAGCCTGTACCTGGACATCAAGCACCGCGGCTGGCACCGCGACCGCGCCTCGCATTGAGCGCGGTGCCGCTGCGCGCGATTGCAGGCGGCGCATGATCGCAGGCGGCGCGTAACACTCCCCGATCGCGACCCGCCACTGTGGGAGGGACTTCAGTCCCGACGCGGGCATCTTCCACACCTCAGTGGTTCTACCGTCATTGCCGCCGATGACGCCAAGGCTCCACATGTGGGAGGGACTTCAGTCCCGACGCGTGAATCTTCCAGGTCTCGGTAGTGCCGCCCACTGCTTCACACAGCAGCGAGCACCGGCTTTCTGACGCCACGCCTGTGAGTTTCCCCACGCCTGTACCGATCGATCCCCGATGGTCCCGCATGATCCGCCCTGCAACCCTGGCGTCATGCACAGCAGAATTCCCCGAGATTACCGCGCGCTTCGTGCAGGACGCTGGAGCGAGACCGGACGCATCTATCTGGTCACCACAGTGACCTGGCAGCGCCAGCGCCTGTTCGAGGACTGGCGCTGCGCATGGGCAGCCGCGTCCTGCCTGGGCCATGCCGATACCTGGGCCGGCGCGCAGCTTCTGTGCTGGGTGCTGATGCCCGATCACTGGCATGGGCTGGTCATCCTCGAGCGCGGTGCTGCTCTGCCAACCGTCATGCGCGAGGCCAAGGGCCGCGCCGCGAGGTCAGCCAATCACGCGCGCGGCCGTGGCGGCGCGGTGTGGATGGAGGGGTTCCACGATCGCGCACTGCGCGATACGCGGCAGTTGCTGCCGGCCGCGCGCCACATCGTCGCCAACCCGTTGCGCGCAGGGCTGGTTCGCCGCGTCGGCGACTACCCGTACTGGGATGCGGTGTGGCTGTGTCCAGCCGTTACCGCGCCGTGCGCGGCATCATGCTCGGGTGCAAGTGCGACGGCGTGATGCCGTGCAGACCGACGGTGAGGCTTGCGGTCGCATGGTCGATGTCGGCACCAGCAGGCCTGCGACCGCTGCAATGGCTGCAGTTGCTGCTGGATGCTGTCGCAGGCGGAGCGACCGCGCGTCGGGACTGAAGTCCCTCCCACAATGGGAAGCCATCCTGCGCAGCGGCAGCGGCAGCAGCCGCAGCCGCAGCCGCATCCAGCCAGAGCTACAGCTACAGCTATAGCTAGGCCAGCGATGCAGTTCCTGAGTTGCAGCCCGGTACACCGCTGCGAGGCGCGTCTCCGTTCCCTGCATCGCCCCACACAGGACTTCCGGCCCACCCGCCAGGCCGGGCGGTGATGCGATCATCGACGATCCGTTCCCGCCGTGTGCCGCCCATGCCCATGCTCGCCAAGACCCCGCTGGCCGTTTCCCTGCTGCTCGCTTTTGCCGTGGCCGCACCCGCACTGGCCGCACCGCCGTCGTCGGCGTCGTCCAGCGCAGCGCCGGCCACGGCCAACGCCAGCGCCGCCGATGCGCGCTTCCAGGCCATCTACGAGAAGGAGTGGGCCTGGCGCCAGGCGCAGCTCGGCCAGGCCGACGAGGACAGCGACAGTAGTGGCGACAACACCCATCTGCCCGACGTCGGCGCGGCGGCGCAGGCGGCGCGCCTGAAGGTGTGGGAGGACGTGCTGCGGCAGCTGGACACGCTCGATGCGACCCAGCTTTCGCCCGAGAACCAGGTCAACCTGGCGGTGTACCGGCCGCAGGTGGAGAACCTGGCCGCGTCGGTGCGCCTGCGCGCCTACGAAATGCCGTTCAATTCCGACAGCGCGTTCTGGTCGGACCTGGCGTTCATGGCCCGGCGCACGCTGCGCACGCCCGACGAGTACCGCGCCTACATCGCGCGGCTGGAGGACGTGCCGCGCTACTTCGCGCAGCAGACCGACAACATGCGCGCCGGGCTCAAGCGCGGCTTCAGCGTGCCGCGCGCGGTGCTCGACGGCCGCGATGGCGCCATCGCCACCGTGGCCGAACTGAAGGATCCGACCGCGGCGGTGCTGTACACGCCGTTCAAGCAGATGCCGGCGCAGATTCCCGCCGCCGAGCAGGCGCAGCTGCGCGCGCAGGCGCAGGCGGCGCTGCGCGACAAGGTGATCCCGGCCTACGCGCAACTGCTGACCTTCTATCGCCAGGAGTACATGCCGCAGGCGCGCACCACGCTGGCGGCCGAAGCCCTGCCCGACGGCAAGGCCTACTACCGGCAGCAGATCCGCGAGTACACCACGCTGGACATGGACCCCGAGCAGATCCACCAGCTCGGCCTGCGCGAAGTGGCGCGGATCCAGAAGGAGATGGACGCGATCATCCAGCAGGTCGGCTTTCACGCGCCGGCCGGGCAGAAGACCTTCCCGGCGTTCCTGCAGTTCCTGCGCACCGATCCGCAGTTCTACGTGAAGACCCCGCAGGAACTGCTCGATCGCGCCGCATGGATCGCCAAGCGCGTGGACGGCGAGGTCGGCAAGTTCATCGGTACGCTGCCGCGCGGGCGCTTCACCATCGTGCCGGTGCCGGCGGACATCGCCCCGTTCTGGACCGCCGGCCGCGGCGGCGTCGGCACCTACTGGCTCAACACCTACGACCTGCCGTCGCGGCCGCTGTACAACCTGCCGGCGCTGACCCTGCACGAATCCTCGCCGGGCCATTCGCTGCAGGGTGCGCTGGCCGAGGAGCAGGGCGCGCAGCCGGCGTTCCGCCGCGAGAACTACATTTCGGCCTACGGCGAGGGCTGGGCGCTGTACACCGAGAAGCTGGGCAAGGAGATGGGCATCTACGCCACGCCCTACGAGGACTTCGGCCGGCTCAGCTACGAGATGTGGCGCGCCTGCCGCCTGGTGATCGATACCGGCGTGCACCACAAGGGCTGGACCCGCGCGCAGGCGCAGGCCTACCTGCGCGAGCGCACCGCGCTCAGCGAGCACGAGGTCACCACCGAGGTCGACCGCTACATTTCCTGGCCGGGCCAGGCGTTGAGCTACAAGCTCGGCGAGCTGACCATCCTCGATCTGCGCGCCGAGGCCGAGCGCGAACTCGGCGCTGACTTCGACATCAAGTCCTTCCATGACGCGGTGCTGCAGCAGGGCTCGGTGCCGCTGCCGGTGCTGCAGCAGCAGATCCGCGCCTACATCGCCGCGCGCAAGAAGAAGGCCTGACCGCCGCCGCGCAGGCCGGCGCCGCTTCCCGCGAGAAGCGCGCCGGCCTGTGCTGGATCAGCCCGCCACGCGCGGCCCGGCCACGCGTGCGGCAAACGTCGGCAACACCAGCAAGGTCAGCGCGGTGGCGGTGATCAGCCCGCCGATCACCACCGTCGCCAGCGGTTTCTGCACCTCCGCACCGGAGCCGCTGGCGATCGCCATCGGAATGAAACCGACGATCGCGACCAGCGCGGTGGTCAACACCGCGCGGATGCGGCTGCCCGCGCCGTCGATCGCCGCCTGCAGCGGCAGGTCGCCGGCCTCCAGGCGCTCGCGGATCGCCTGCATCAGCACCAGGCCGTTCAAGGTGGCCACGCCGGAGACGGCGATGAAGCCCACCGCGGCCGACACCGAGAACGGCATGCCGCGCAGCAGCAGGGCGAGCAGGCCGCCGACCAGCGCCAGCGGCACGCAACTGAACACCAGCACCGCTTCCTTGACGCTGCGCAGAGCCATGAACAGCAGGCCGCCGATCAGCAGGAACACCACCGGCACCACGGTCGCCAGCCGCCGCTCGGCACGCTGCAGGTTCTCGAACTGGCCGCCCCAGGCCAGGTAGGCACCGGGCGGCAACGGCACGTCGGCCACCGCAGCCTGCGCCGCGCCGACGAAGCCGCCCAGGTCGCGGCCGCGCACGTTGGCCTGCACCACCACGCGGCGGCTGCCGTTGTCGCGGCTGATCTGGTTCGGCCCTTCGCTGACGGCGATGCGCGCCACCGACGACAGCGGGATCACCTGTCCGGTCGGCGTGGCGATCGGCAGCGCGGCCAACTGATCCGGGTCGTTGCGCGCGGCGTCGTCCATCCGCACCACCACGTCGAAGCGACGGTCGCCCTCGAAGATCTTGCCGGCGGCGCGGCCGCCGATGCCGGTGGCCAGCGCGTCGCTCACGTCGGCCGCGCTCAGCCCGACCTGTGCCGCCGCCGTGTGGTCGATGGTCACATCCAGCGTGGGCAGCCCGGAAATCTGCTCGACCCGCACGTCGGCCGCGCCCTCCACCGCGCGCAGCGTCGATGCGATCTGCTCGGCCACCTTCTGCAACTGGCCGAAGTCGTCGCCGAAGATCATCACCGCCAGGTCGGTGCGCACGCCGGAGATCAGTTCGTTGAAGCGCAATTCGATCGGTTGGCTGAACTCGAAGCTGTTGCCGAGCTGCTGCCCCGCCAGCGCCTCCAGGCGGGCCACCAGTCGCTCCTTGTCCAGCGCCGGATCGGGCCAGTCCTTGCGCGGCTTGAGCACGATCACGCTGTCGGAGATGTTGGTCGGCATCGGGTCGATCGCCGCCTCGGCGGTGCCTGTCCGCGAGAACACCGTCGCCACTTCCGGCTGCGCGGCGATGGCCTTTTCCAGCGCCAGCTGCATCGCCAGCGACTGTTCCAGCGAGGTGGACGGCACGCGCAGCGCCTGCATCGCCACATTGCCTTCGTCCAGCGTCGGCATGAATTCGCGGCCCAGCAGCGCGAACGCGCCGACGCCCGCCAGCAGCATCGCCACCGCACCGCCGGCGACCGTGCGCGGATGCGCGACGGCCGCGCGGATCACCGGCGCGATGCGCGTGCGCAGTGCGCGGAGCAGCCGCGTTTCGTGCGCGTCGTCGGTTGCATGCGCCGCCTCGTCCTGCAGCGTCGGCTCGCGCACCAACAGCGCGGCCATCGCCGGCACGAAGGTGAAGGAAAACAGGAACGCACCGACCAGGGCCAGCATGAAGGTGGCCGCCATCGGCTGGAACGTCTTGCCCTCCACGCCTTCCAGGGTGAGGATCGGCGCGAACACCAGCAGGATGATCAACTGGCCGAAGGCCGC
Source organism: Xanthomonas sp. LMG 12461 (assembly GCF_009192935.1). Classification (NCBI taxonomy): domain Bacteria; kingdom Pseudomonadati; phylum Pseudomonadota; class Gammaproteobacteria; order Lysobacterales; family Lysobacteraceae; genus Xanthomonas; species Xanthomonas sp. LMG 12461. The sequence goes on along the minus strand of NZ_NQYT01000060.1, from coordinate 80,719 downwards.
CGGCCGCGCCATCTTGCGCGCCGCCTCGGCGGCCACGCCCAGGCGCTCGGTCGCGCTCAACGCACGGCCCAGCGCGGCGCGGCGCTGGCCCAGCAACAGCAGGGTCGCTTCGATCACGATCACCGCCCCGTCCACCAGGATGCCGAAGTCCAGCGCACCCAGGCTCATCAGGTTGCCGCTGATGCCGAAGCGGTGCATGCCGATCACCGCGAACAGGAACGACAAGGGAATCACCAGCGCGGTGATCGCGGCCGCACGCAGGTTGCCCAGCAGCAGGAACAGGATCACCACCACCAGCAGCGCGCCCTCGGTGAGGTTCCTGGCCACGGTCCTGATGGTCGCGTTGACCAGCACGCTGCGGTCCAGCACCGGCGCCGCCACGATGTCAGGCGGCAGCGACGCGTTCACCTGCGCCAGCCGCGCGGCCGCGGCCTGCGCCACAGTGCGGCTGTTGCCGCCGGCGAGCATCAGCGCGGTCCCCAGCACCGCCTCGTGGCCGTTGCGGCTGGCCGCGCCCAGGCGCGGGGCGCGACCGGAGGCGACCGCGGCCACGTCGGCCACGCGCACCACCATGCCGTTGCGGGTGGCCACCGGCGCCTGCGCGAGATCGTCGGCGCTCAGCGCCAGGCCGTCGGCGCGCACCACCAGGCCTTCGCCGGCGCGCTGCACGAAGCCGGCGCCGGCCTGCACGTTGGCGCGCTGCAGGGCGGTGACCAGGTCGGCCAGGCCCAGGCCGTGCGCGGCCAGCCTGGCAGTGTCCGGATGCACCCCGTATTCCTTGACGTAGCCGCCGACCGTATCGACGCCGGCCAGTCCCGGGCTGGCGCGCATCTGCGGCGCGATGATCCAGTCCTGCACGGTGCGCAGATAGGTGGCGCGCTCCTGCGGCGTGCGCAGCAGTTCGCCGTCCGGCGTGCGGTAGACCTCCCCGGCCTGCCAGCCCGCCGCGCCCGGCCGGGCCAGCCGGGACGGATTGAACGCGGTGAAGTCCACCGTCCACATCAGTACCTCGCCCAGGCCGGTGGTCACCGGCGACAGCCGTGGCGTCACGCCGTCGGGCAACGCCTCGGCCGCCTCGCGCATGCGTTCGGCCACCTGCTGGCGCGCGAAGTAGAGGTCGGTCGCATCGGTGAAGATCGCGGTGACCTGCGAAAAGCCGTTGCGCGACAGCGAGCGGGTCGCGGTCAGGCCGGGGATGCCGGCCAGCGCGGTTTCCAGCGGGTAGGTCACCTGCCGCTCGATCTGCTCCGGGGTCAGGGCCGGCGCCACCGTGTTGAGCTGCACCTGGCGGTTGGTGATGTCCGGTACCGCGTCGATCGGCAGCCTGCCCAACTGGAACAGGCCCACGGCGGCGAGCAGCGCCGCCAGCGCCACCACCAGCCAGCGGTGGCGCACGGCGGTGTCGATGATCAGCTTGAACATGGTCGCCTCCTCAGTGGCCGTGGTCGGCGTCGCCCTTGGCCAGTTCGGCCTTGAGCAGGAAGGCGTTGGCGCCGACGATGCGTTCGTCGCCGCGCAGTCCGCCGAGGATCTCGATGCGGTCGCCGGCGCGCCGCCCGACCAGCACCGGCTGCGCCTTGAAGCCGCCCGCGACCGCCACGAACACCGCGTTGCGGCCCTCGACGGTCTGCACCGCATCGGCGGGGACGCTGAGCGCGCTGTCCTGGCCGTCGGCGACCAGCACCGCCGAGACCGGCGACCCGGCCGGCGGCAAGGGCGCAGCGACCGGCATCGCGCGGATCACCGCGGCGCCGCCCGGCTGGCGCAGGTCGGCCGCCGCCGCCGTGACCCGGGCGGCGAAGCTGCCACCCGTCCCGCGCACCTCCAGCGCCATGCCGGGCGCGACCTGCGCCGCCAGCGCCGGCGGCGCGCTGAACACCAGCTCGTTCATCGCCGGATCGGCGACCTCGGCCACCACGCTGCCGGCCGCGACCACGCTGCCGGGCGTGACCTGCACGCTGCCGACGGTGCCGGCCACCGGGCTGACGATGCGCACGCGGCCGCTGGCATCGGGGGCCCCGCTGGCCGCGGCCTGCGCCTGCGCGGCGGCGGCCTGGGCCCGCGCCGCCAGCGCCCGCGCATGCGAGGTTTCCAGCTCCTGGCGGGCGACCACGCCCTGTTCGACCAGGGCGCGGTCGCGGGCATGCGCCAGGCCGGCCGCCTTGGCCTCGGCCGCGGCCGCCAGCGCATTGGCGCGGAACACCGCGGCCTCGCCGCTGACCACGATGGCCAGCGGCTGCTGCGCCTGCACCACGTCGCCTGGCGCGACCAGCACGCGCTCGACCCGGCCGGTCACCGTCGAGGCGACCGAGGCGCGCGCGCCCACCGCCGGTTCGACCCGCCCGGCCAGGCGCACCGAGGCGCCGCCGCCGCGGCCGACCGCGACCACATCCAGGCCGGAGGCGGCGATCTGTTGCGGCGTCAGCCGCACCACGTCGACGGCATCGGCATCGGCATCGGCATCGGCATCGGCACCGGCCTCGGTCTTGGGCGCGGGATCGGGCGCTGAGTCATGGTGCGCGGCGTCGACCGCCGGGGCGGCCTGCCTGTCGCCGGCGCAGGCGGCCAGCAAGAGCGCCAGCAGCACGCTGCCGGCAAGGGAGATCGGACGGGACAGGTTCATTGGGCCTCCATGAACGGCGCGCGCCCTTCCAGGCGGGCCAGCTCGATTTCCGCCGCGACGCGCGCCAGGCGCGCGTCCACGGCGATGCCGCGCGCGGCGATGAGCGCAGCACGGGTGCTGCGCAGTTCCAGTTGCGTGATGCGACCGGCGTCGACGCCGATGCGGGCCAGGCGGTAGGCCTCCTGCGCCGCCGCCACACCGTCGTCGGCGGCGCGTGTGCGGCTGCCGGCGGCCTTCAGCGTGGCCAGCGCGGAGACGCGGTCGGCGGCGCTGGTGCGACGTTGTCGCTCCAGCCGTGCCTCCGCCGCGCGCCGTTCGGCGCTGGCGGCACGGATGCCGCCGTGGTTGCGATCGAACAGCGGCAGGCTGAGGCTGACGCCGAGCGTGTAGGCGTGGGCGCGGTCTTCGCGGAACCGCGTCTGCGCGGCGGTCAGGCTCAGCTCGGGTAGGGCACGCTTGCGCTCCACTTCGACCAGGCGATCAGCGGCCTCGGCTTCCGCAGCGGCGATGCGCACCGGCAGCGCTGCCGCCTCGGTTGCGCGCGGCGATGGCGGCGTGCGGTCGAGCAGGCTGCCATCGAGGGACTGCACCGGCATCTCCAGCAGGGCGATCGCCGCCAGGCGCGCCAGCGCCGTGTCGCGGAACGCCTGCGCTTCGTCCAGCGCCGCAGCGGCATCGGCCACTTCGCTGCGCGCCTGCACCGCGCGCAGTCGCGGCTCGCGGCCCTGCGCGACCATCGCCTCGACGGCGGCCGCGTCGTCGCGGATCAGGCCCAGCGCCTCCTCGGCCAGCGCGTAGCGGCGCAGCGCGCTTTCGGCCAGCGCGTAGGCCGAGGCCACCTCGCCGGCGGCCTCGCTGCGGCTCTGCGTGCCGCGCAGGGCCGCAGCGTCGGCGTCGGCGCGGGCCGCGCGGAGGCGCGCGCCGCGTTGGCCCCACAGTTCCAGCGGTTGCGACAGGGTCAGCGAGGTTTCGGCCCGGTCGGTGCCCGCATAAGTGCCGCTGCCCCAGGCGTTTTCGGTGGACCAGGACAGCGACGGGTTGGGCAGCGCCCGCGCCTGTTCGGCGCGCGCATCGGCGGCCTCGGTCAGCGCCGCGCCGACGCGGCTGCCGGGCAGTTGATCGAGACGTTGCAGCAAGGTGTCGTACGAAGGGGCGGTCTGCGCCATCGCCAGCGCGGCCGGGGCCAGGCCCAGCAGCACGGCGACGACCCGCCCGGCCGCGCGCGGCGGCCGACGTGTCGGAGTCGACATGAGGAAATTCCAGAGGTGAGGGAAACGGAAACCCGCGATCGCGGGACACGCTCAACTCACGCTCTGGGTGGGCGCTTCAATCCGTCCTGGACGACGCCTGCAGGTGGAGCGTCGACGGCCTGCATCCAGCGCGCCGGTCGCGGCGCGCCGAACACGGCGAGGGTGCTCGCCGGCAGGCTCAGATTCGAGTGGTGGCAATGGTTGTGGCTGCAGGCGCCGGCATGCTTGCCGTCGCTGTCCTCGCCATCGGCATGCGCCGCGGCGGGCGCGTGCACGGCGTCGGCCGATTCCGGCTCCAGCGCGCAGGCCAGCGCATCGGCCACCGGCACGACCACGAACGCCGCCAGCAGCAGCATCAGCAGGGAGGTACGCAGTGGACGGAACAGGCGGCGCATGGTCCGGGCGAGGCTAGCAAGCGGCTTGCGCCGGATACAATAGCAACGCCCGCCTGGTCCATCCGCCCGGACCCGCGCGCGGCGCCTGGTCCTGTGGACAACTTGCACAAGCCCTTGATCGCCTGCATAATGCGCGGCTCGCTGTGCCCGACGAGGTCGGGGCCGGCGGCCGGATGCGCGATCTCCGGCCGGCCTCTCCCAGCGTAACCGTTTGATTTCCCACGTCGCGTGGTGGCCGCAGGGCTGCCGGGGCCGCCGTCTCCCAGGCTATGGGCGACCAAACTACTATCGAGGTGCGCAATGTCCCGCGTATGCCAAGTGTCCGGCAAGCGTGTGCAGACGGGTAACAACGTCTCCCACGCCAACAACAAGACCCGCCGTCGTTTCCTGCCCAACCTGCACGAGCGTCGCTTCTGGGTCGCCAGCGAGAACCGCTGGGTCAAGCTGAAGGTTTCCGCGCACGCGCTGCGCACCATCGACAAGAACGGCATCGACACCGTTCTGGCTGAGCTGCGTGCGCGCGGCGAAAAGGTCTGAGGAGTAGAGCATCATGGCAGGCAAGCGCGATAAGGTCCGTATGATTTCCTCGGCCGGTACCGGCCACTTCTACACCACGGACAAGAACAAGAAGAACACCCCGGGGAAGATGGAATTCCTCAAGTACGATCCGGTCGTGCGCAAGCACGTCCTGTACAAGGAAGGCAAGATCAAGTGATCGGCTGATCCTCGGATCGCTGCTCACGTTGCACACGGAACCCGCCGCAAGGCGGGTTTCGTGCGTCTGGAACAAGGAAAAAGCGCACCGCCGCTGCGGCCATGGTTGCGTTTGCCGGCGCAGTCCGCAGAATCGGGCGACCTGGGTTGCGAGGATCGCGATGCTGCCGGTCTGGTTGGAAGGCACGTGGCTGCTGGCGCTGGACTGGCTGATCCGGCTGGTGGCGCTGTTGTGGATCCCCACCCGCACCACGCCGGGCGCGGCGCGCAGCTGGCTGTTGCTGGTGGGCTTCGTGCCGTTGCTGGGGCTGCCGCTGTACCTGTTGCTCGGCCACCCGTGGCTGTCGCGCGAGCGCGTCCGCCGCCAGGCGCTGGCCTCGCAGGTGATCCGCGAGCAGCAGGTGCCGCTGACCGCGCTGCGCTGGGCGCCGCCGGCCGATACCGTGGTCGCCGAAGTGGTGCCGCTGGTCGAGCGCCAGGGCGACTTCATGCCGACCCACGGCAACAGCGTCGAGCTGCTCGACCGCTACGCGCCCTCGCTGCAGGCGCTGATCGACGACATCGACGCGGCGGTCGAGCGTGTGCACCTGCTGTATTACCTGATGTTCGACGACGCGGTCGGCGACGCGGTGAGCGCGGCGCTGCTGCGCGCCGCCGCGCGCGGCGTGCAGTGCCGGCTGTTGCTGGATGCGCGCGGTGGCCGCCGCGGCCTGCGCCGCTACCGCAAGCGCCTGCATGCGGCCGGGGTCGAGGTGCAGGCGTTGCTGCCGGGCGGGCTACGCTGGCGCCGCAGCGGCCGCATGGACCTGCGCAACCACCGCAAGATCGCGGTGATCGACAACCGCGTCGGCTACATCGGCTCGCAGAACCTGGCCGAACCGCAGTTCGTCCCCGGCCATCCCAACCGCGAGCTGGTGGCGCGGGTGCAAGGGCCGGTGGTGGCGCACCTGGAAGCGGTGTTCGCCAGCGACTGGTTCATCGAGACCGGGCAGCGCCTGAGCGTGGTCGCGCCCGCCTCCATCCACGGCGGCGGCGTCGCCGCGCAGCTGTTGCCCAGCGGGCCGGCGTACCCGTTCGAGAACGCCCGCGACACGGTCAACGCGCTGATCCATCTGGCGCGGCGGCGCATCGTCATGGTCACGCCGTACTTCGTGCCGGACGAGGCCACGCTCAGCGCGCTGCGCATCGCCGCGCTGTCCGGGGTGGACGTTCAACTGATCCTGTCCGAGAGCAACAACCAGCGGCTCACCGCCTGGGCGCAGGAGGCCTATTACGACGAACTGCTGCGCAGCGGGGTCAAGATCGCGCTGTACCGGCCGTGCTTCCTGCACGCCAAGCACCTGAGCGTGGACGAGGGCATCGCCCTGGTCGGCTCGATCAACCTGGACATCCGCTCGTTCGCATTGAACGCCGAGGTCGGCATGCTGTGCTACAGCGCCGCGGTGGTGCAGCGGCTGCGTGCGGTGGAGGCCGACTACCTGGCCGACGCGCGGATGCTGACGCTGCAGGACTGGCGCAAGCGGCCGGCCTGGCGGCGCAGCCGCGAAGGCATCGCGCGCCTGGCCGATGCGCTGATGTGACGCATGCCGATGACAGGCGCATGACGCGCTCATGCGCGATCGGTGCCGGCACATGCACCACGGTTCTCAGCCGCGGGCCGGGCCGGTGGGGGCTTCCCTTACAATCGCGGCATGAATGAGCTTGTGCCCAGCGAACCGGCCGACGACGACTGCGACATCGCCATCGTCGGCGGCGGCGCGGCCGGCGTGCTGGTCGCGCTGCAGTTGCTGCGCCAGGCCGGTACCGCGCTGCGCGTGCAATTGATCGAATCGCAGCCGGCGCTGGCGCAGGGCGTGGCCTATGCGACGCCCTGCGCCGAACACCTGTTGAACGTGACGGCCGGGCGCATGAGCGCCTTCGCCGAGGCGCCCGACGACTTCCTCGACTGGCTGCAGCAGCAGGTGTTGTATCCGCAGCTGTCGCGCGCCGCGCTGGCCGAGGCCTATGTGCAGCGTCGCCATTACGCCGCCTATCTGCGCGCACGCCTGTGGCAGGCGCAGACCGCCGGGCCGGCGCGCCTGCAATGGCGCCAGGCGCGGGTGCTGGCGCTGCATCCGCAGCCGACGGGCGGTCAGATTCTGCAATTAGACGACGGTGGACAGCTGCACGCCGGCGCCACCGTGCTGGCGCTGGGCAACAGCCTGCGTCCGCTGCCGGCGCGCGGCGCCCCCAGTCTCGACGCGCCGTCGCGGATCGAGGCCTGGGATTATGCGCAGCTGCAGGCGGTTCCGCGCGAGGCCACGGTGTGCATCGTCGGCTCAGGGCTGAGCATGGCCGACAGCGTGCTGACCCTGCTGGCCAATGCGCACCGCGGCCCGGTGCACGTGGTCTCGCGGCACGCCTTGCTGCCGCTGCCGCACGCCGCGCATGGCGCGCCGGCCGATTTCGATGCGCAGGCGTTGCTGGCGATGCCGTTGCGCCAGCGCGTGCGCGCGCTGCGTCGCCACGCCGCCGCGGCACAGGCGCAGGGCCGGCCCTGGCAGAGCGTGATGGACCGGATACGCCCGCTGAGCCAGGCGCTGTGGCAGTCGCTGTCGGTGACCGAGCAGCGCCGCTTCCTGCGCCACGTGGTGCGCTACTGGGACGTGCACCGGCATCGCATCGCCGCGCCGGTCTTCGTGCAACTGCAGGCGATGCGCCGGGTCGGTCAGTTGCGCCTGCACCGCGCGCGGCTGGACACGGTGTTCCCGGTCGGCGCCTGCGTGCAGGTCAACGGCATGGGCGCCGACGGTGCGCCGCTGCAGCTCGACGCGCACTGCGTGATCAACGCCACCGGCGTCGAACTGCGCGCCCAGACCATGCGCAATCCGCTGCTGCACCAATTACTCGGCTGCGGCCATGCGCAGCCGGGGCCGCACGGCATCGGCGTGGGCAGCGCCGCCGATGGCGCGCTGCTCGACGCCGACGGCCGCGCCACGCCGCGCATCCGCGTGCTCGGCAGTCTGCGCATCGGCAGCCTGTGGGAAAGCCTGGCGATCCCCGAGCTGCGGGTGCAGGCGCAGCAGACCGCGCAGGCGCTGCTGGCGCTGGACGTGTCGGCCCGCGTCGCTGCGCAATGAACACCGCGGAACAGGCCTCGCTACGATGTATGTCGGCGCGTTGGTGACATCCGAAGGCCTCCCATCGCGCTCATTGCCACAGCGGACCGAGGTGTGACCGCGTAGAAGCGGCTTCAGCCGCGACAGGCCTTCGCCGGTCACGCCCATCGCGGCTGAAGCCGCTCCTGCACGAGACTTCCCCGCAGGCATCAGCGGCTTTCATCCACCGCGTGTTGCGGTGTGCGCCCGAGCAACAGGCAGATCGCGATCGCTGCCAGCGCGGTGATCGCCGCCAGCACCCGGGTGAGCGTGCCGAAGGCCGCCGCGTAGGCCAGCCGCAGTTGCGTCGCGGACAGCGCGCCCTCGGCCATGGAGGCGGACAGATCGCCGGCGACCAGCCGCTGCGCGGTGTCCGCCAGGGTCGCGTGCGGCAGCAGCGGCGCGACCGCGGCCAGCCGCACCTGCAGCAGCGCCGCCAGCAGGGCCGCCACGCTGGCCAGGGCGATGCCTTCGCCGGCCACGCGCAGCGTGCCGAACAGGCCGGCGGCCATGCCGGCGCGTTCGATCGGCACCACGCTCACCGATAGCGCATCCATCAGGCCCCAGGGCAGGGCGGTACCGGCACCGATCAACAACAATGCCGGCAGCGCCTGCGCCGGGGGCCGCGCGCCGAGCCAGCACAGGCCGGCCGCGGCCGCCGCCAACCCGGCTGCCGACAGCCAGGCCGGGGCGATGCGCTGCGCCAGCACCGCGGCCAGGCTCGGCACCAGCAGCATCGGCGCCGACAACACCAGCAGCGTCAGGCCGGCACTGGCCGCCGGCGTGCCATCCACGCCGATCATGCGCAGCGGCAGCAGCACCAGCAGCACCACGTAGCTGGTGCAGGTGGCGACCGGCAGCAGCTGCACGCCGACGAAGCGCCGGTAGCGGAACAGGCGCAGGTCCAGCAGTGGATGGCGGCGGCGCCGTTCGATCCACACGAAGCCGAGCAGCAGCAGTGCGGCGGCACCGAGCAGGACCAGCGTCGCGGCGCTGCCCCAGCCGCTGTGCGGGCCCTGGATCAGGCCGGCGGTGAACAGCGCCAGCGCCGCGCTGAAACACAGCGCGCCGGCACGGTCGGGTGGACCGGCGGCCGGATCGCGCGAGGCCGGCAGCCAGCGCGCGGCCAACGCCCACGCCAGCGCGGCGAACGCGGCCACGCCGAAGAAGATCGCGCGCCAGCCCAGCCGTTCGCTCAGGGCGCCGGCGGCCAGCGGGCCGAACGCCAGGCCGGTGCCGAAGGTGGTGCCGAGCAGGCTGAACGCGCGCGTGCGCGCCGCGCCGGTGTACAGCTGGGCCAGCGCCGCGGTGCCGGCGGCGAGCGCGGCGGCGGCACCGACGCCCTGCAGCGCCCGCCACAGGTCGATCGCCGCGACCGAGCCGGCCACGGCCACGCCCAGGCTGGCGCTGGCGAACAGGGCCAGACCGCCGAGGAACACCCGGCGCCGCCCATGCCGATCGGCGAGCGCGCCGGCGGCCAGCAGCAGGCTGCCGAAGCTGAGCATGAAGGCGTTGGTGATCCAGGCCAAAGCCAGCGCGCTGCCGCCCAGGGCCGCGCCGATCGCCGGGGTGGCGACGGCACCGCCGGAGAAGTTCAGCGGCAGCGCCAGGGCGGCCAGGCACACTGCGGCCAGGGCGGCGCCGCGGCGCGGCAGGACAGTGGAATCGGGAGGCGAAGCGGAGGTCATCGGAGCGGCTCTGGCGGCGGATGTCGGAAAGCCACTAGAGATACCGAGGCGGCAATTCGCGAAAAAGGCCGCGATCCTCCGCGCTTTGCGGAATGGAACGCTCTAATATCGCGGCATGGACCGCCTCACCGGCATCGTCGCCTTCGTCCGGGCCGCCGAACAGCGCAGCTTCGTCGGCGCCGGCCGCGTGCTCGGCATCTCGGCCTCGGCGGTGGGCAAGAGCGTGGCCGCGCTGGAGCGCGAGTTCGGCGTGCGCCTGCTGCAGCGGACCACCCGGCGCATCGCGTTGACCGCCGAAGGCGCGCTGTTCGTGGAGCATTGCCAGCGCGTGCTGGCCGATCTGCGCGAAGCCGAGGAGGCGCTGGCGCAGACCCGGCAGGCGCCGCGCGGGCGCCTGCGGGTCGGCCTGCCGACCATCGGCTACCGCTTCCTGGTGCCGCTGCTGCCGGAGTTCCGCCAGCGCTATCCGGACGTGGAGCTGGACCTGGAGTTCGACGACCGCGTGGTCGACCTGCTCGAGCACGGCCTGGACGCGGTGATCCGCAGCGGCGTGCAGGCCGACTCGCGGCTGCTGGCGCGGCGCCTGGGGCCGTTCCGCTTCTGCCTGTGCGCGGCGCCGGACTACCTGCGCCGCCGCGGCGTGCCGCAGACCCCGGCGGAGCTGGCCGCGCACGATGGCGTGCTGTTCCGCGTTCCCGATACCGGCAAGCCGCAGGACTGGCCGCTGGCGGAACCGGCGCCGCTGCCGCCGGCGGTGCTCACCTGCAACAACATGGAAGCGGTGCGCGCCGCGGCGATCGCCGGCCTGGGCATCGCCTGCATGCCGGCGTTCCTGGCGCAGGACGCGTTGGCCGCTGGCCGCCTGCAGTCGGTGCTGGACGCGCACCTGACCGACGGCGGCGCGTTCTTCGTGGTGTGGCCGTCGCGTCGGCAACTGTCGCCGAAGCTGCGCGTGTTCGTGGATTTCCTCGCCGAACGGCTGTTCCGCACCGATTGACGCCACGTCGTGTGCCGGGCGACGCGCGCTGTCGCAGCCGCTGCGCCGCCGCACCGGCTAAAATGCGCGGGTGGATGTCTCTCATTTGCTCGACGATCTGAACCCCGCCCAGCGCGAGGCCGTTTCCGCCGCGCCCGGCCATTATCTGGTCCTGGCCGGCGCCGGCTCCGGCAAGACGCGCGTGCTCACCCATCGCATCGCCTGGTTGCACCAGGTGCATGGCGTGCCGGTGCACGGGATCCTGGCGGTCACTTTCACCAACAAGGCCGCGGGCGAGATGCGCCACCGCGCCGACCTGCAGTTGCGCAACGGCAGCCGCGGCATGTGGATCGGCACCTTCCACGGCCTGGCGCACCGCCTGCTGCGCCTGCACTGGCAGGACGCGAAGCTGCCCGAGAGCTTCCAGGTGCTCGACGCCGACGACCAGCTGCGGCTGGTCAAGCGCGTGGTGCAGCAGCTGGAACTTGACGAGGGCAAGTACCCGCCCAAGCAGATCGTGTGGTGGATCAACCAGCAGAAGGACGAGGGCCGCCGCGCCCAGCACATCCAGCCGGAACCGCGCGATGAGTGGGTCACCACCCTGCGCAACGCCTACGCGCTGTACCAGGAGCGCTGCGACCGCGCCGGCCTGGTCGACTTCGCCGAACTGCTGCTGCGCGCACACGAATTGTTGCGCGACACCCCGGCGCTGCTGGCGCACTACCGCGCCCGCTTCGGCGAGATCCTGGTCGACGAATTCCAGGACACCAACGCCATCCAGTACGCCTTCGTGCGCGTGCTCGCCGGCGACAGCGGCCACGTGTTCGTGGTCGGCGACGACGACCAGGCGATCTACGGCTGGCGCGGCGCCAAGGTCGAGAACGTGCAGCGCTTCCTCACCGATTTCCCCAGCGCGCAGACCATTCGCCTGGAGCAGAACTACCGTTCCAGCGCCAACATCCTCAACGCCGCCAACGCGGTGATCGCGCACAACCCCGACCGCATCGGCAAGCAGTTGTGGACCGATTCGGGCGACGGCGAGCCGATCGACCTGTACGCCGCCTACAACGAGGTGGACGAGGCGCGCTATGTGGTCGAGCGCGTGCGCCAATGGGTGCGCGACGGCGGCAGCTACAGCGAGGCGGCGGTGCTCTACCGCAGCAACGCGCAGTCGCGTGCGTTCGAAGAGGCGCTGATCGCCGAACAGGTGCCGTACCGGGTCTACGGCGGCATGCGCTTCTTCGAGCGCGCCGAAATCAAGGACACCCTGGCCTACCTGCGCCTGGTCGCCAACCGTGCCGACGATGCGGCGTTCGAGCGTGCGGTCAACACCCCGCCGCGCGGCATCGGCGACCGCACCCTCGACGAAGTGCGACGGCTGGCGCGCGCGCAGTCGCTGTCGCTGTGGGCGGCGGCGCGACAGGCCGCGCAGCAGGGCGGTGAGCTGGCCGCGCGTGCGCGCAACGCGCTGGGCCTGTTCCTCGGCCTGATCGAGCAACTGGCCCTGGACGTGGCCGGGCTGCCGCTGCCCGAACAGATCGACCAGGTGCTGGCGCGCTCCACCCTGCGCGAGCACTGGGGCAAGGAGAGCCGCGGCGGGCTGGATTCGGAATCGCGCACCGACAACCTCGACGAACTGGTGTCGGTGGCCTCGCGCTTCGTGCGCGCCGACGGCGACGAGGACGCCGACGAAGGCCGCCAGGCGATGACCGAGCTGGTCGCGTTCCTGGCCTACGCCTCGCTGGAGGCCGGCGAAGGCCAGGCCCAGGCCGGCGAGGAAGGCGTGCAGTTGATGACCCTGCACTCGGCCAAGGGCCTGGAATTCCCGATCGTGTTCCTGGCCGGCATGGAAGACGGCCTGTTCCCCAGTGCGCGTTCGCTGGAAGAGAGCGGGCGCCTGGAGGAAGAGCGGCGCCTGGCCTACGTCGGCATCACCCGCGCCCGCCACAAGCTGGTGCTGAGCTACGCCGAGTCGCGGCGCATCCACGGCCAGGACAACTACAACGTGCCCTCGCGCTTCCTGCGCGAGATCCCGCGCGAACTGCTGCACGAAGTGCGGCCGAAGGTGCAGGTCTCGCGCAGCGTCTCGCTGGGTGCGCCGCGCAGCCTCGGGCACAGCGTGATCGAGGCCCCGGCGATCAAGCTCGGCGCCAACGTGCAGCACCCCAAGTTCGGCGGCGGCGTGGTCATCGACTACGAAGGCAGCGGCGCCCACGCCCGCGTACAGGTGCAGTTCGACGAAGCCGGCGCCAAGTGGCTGGTGATGGCGTACGCCAATCTGACGGTGTTGTAGCCACGGCGCTGGCGGCATGCCGGGTAGCTCCGCGTACGTGCAGCCGCCTGGCCGCTCGCTTGCGCCGATGATCGGGCGACGGCGCAGCTAACCCGGTGGACTGTCGGTGCGCGCGGCGCCTCGATCGCCGCGGCGACTACGCGCCTCCAGCACGGCATAGCCCGCACAGGCGAGCAGCAACGGGCCGAGGTAATAGAAGGCGCGATAGGCCAGCAGCGCCGCCAGCAGTTCCGCTTGCGGTGCATGCGATCCCAGCAGCGGCAGCACCACCGCTTCGAGCACGCCGATGCCGGCCGGCACGTGGGCGATGGCGGTGGCCACGGCCGCCGCCAGCAGTGCGCCGAGCGCCGCGGTATAGGCCACGCCGGCCGGCATCAGCACGTACAGCAGGGCGCCCATCAGCGCCCAGTTGCCGGTACCCAGGCCGAGTTGCAGCAGCGCCAGCGGCAACGGCGGCAGGTGCAGGACGTGGCCGCGCACCTGCAGCGTGCGGCCATGCGCGCGCTTGCAGGCGATCAGGTAGCCCACCACCAAGCCCAGCATGGCGGCGCCGACCCAGGGCAGCACCGCGCCGCTCAGCGGCCACTGCGCCGGCGTGCGCAGGCGGCCGCTGACCAGCAGCACGCCGGTCAGCAGCAGATAGCCCATCCAGTTGGTGGCGATGGCGAAGCCGACCACGCGGCTGATCGTCGCCAGGCCCAACCCGGCGCGTCCGTACAGGCGGTAGCGCAGGGTAGTGCCGCCGATCAGCGCACCGACATTCAGGCTGAAAGCGTAGGCGATGTCCGCGATCGCCATGACCCGCGGCGTCGGCACCGCGTGCGCCGCGTAACGTCGCGCGGCCAGGTCGTAGCCGGCATACAGCACGTAGCTGGCCAGGCTCAGGCCTGCGGCGGCGGCCAGGGTGCCGGCACCGTAGCCCGCCAGGGTGGTGCCGACCTGCGCCCAGTCCACGGTGCGCGCCGCGCGCACCAGCAATACCGCCACCAGTACCAGGAAGGCCAGATAGGCGAAGCGGCGCAGCATGCGCCAACGCGTGCGCGGATGGTTCATGGCGCGTGCCGCTTGCGCCGCAGTACCGCAGTGCGCGGCGTGCGCTTGGGCAGGCGGCTGGCCCACTGCGGCACGTTGCGCAGCACATGGAACAGCAGCGGCCGCAGCAGCGGTTGCCAGAAGCATCCGTGCGGCACCTGCGCCGGCACGACTTCGCGGCAGTGCCGTTGCATCAGTCGCTGCAGGCGCCCGTGCAGGTCGCGCGCGAAGGCGGCATCGCGGATCACCAGGTTGGCTTCCAGGTTCAGCGCCAGGCTCAGCGGATCCAGGTTGCTCGATCCTACCGTGCTCCAGTGCCCATCGATCACCGCGACCTTGCCGTGGAACGGGCGCTCGCAGTACTCGAAGATCTGCACGCCGGCATCGACCAGATGCCGGTACAGCGCGCGTGCGGCGAACAGCGCCACCGGCGTGTCCGGTTGCCCCTGGAAAATCAGCTTCACCGCCACCCCGCGTCGCGCGGCAGCGCACAGCTCGCGCAGGAAGCCGTAGCCGGGGAAGAAGTAGGCGTTGGCGAGCACGATCTGGTGCCGCGCGTTGCGGAATGCCTGCCGGTAGGCGCGCTCGATGCTGCGTGAACGGCCGGCGTTGTCGCGTGGCAGGAAGCACACCTCGGCCGCGCCGGCGGGCGGCATATCGACGTTCTCCTGCGGCACCCAACCCACACCGGTACCGTGGGTGGCCAGGGTCCGGCGCACGAACGCGACCATGTCCGCCACCACCGGGCCTTGTACCTCCACCGCGTAGTCCTGTTTCGCCTCCGGGCCGAAATCGGCCAGGTGATCGGCCGACCAGTTGATGCCGCCGATCATGCCGATCCGCCCGTCCACCACCAGCAGCTTGCGGTGCATGCGCCGGAACACGTTCAGGCGCACGCCGAGCAGGGTCGGCTGCTGGTCGAACAGGCGCAGCTCGGCGCCGGCCTCGGTCAGTTCGCGCACGAAGCCGGGCGAGAGATCCGGCGAGCCGAACGCATCCACCAGCAGGTGCACGCGCACGCCGCGGCGCGCGGCCGCGACCAGGTGGTCCTTCAGCGCCAGGCCGACCTTGTCCTCGAACCAGATGAAGGTCTCCAGCAGCACCGCGTGCCGGGCCGCGTCGATCGCGGCGAAGGCGCGCGGAAAGTACGCATCGCCGTTCTCCAGCAACTGCAGGCGGTGGCCCTGGCGCCAGCGCGTGTCGCGGTTCGCGGTCCGGTTCACAGCACGATCCTGGCGTGCAGCGGGGCGTGGTCGGACAGGTGCGACCACGGCCGGCCGGTCAACACCCGTGCGGCCTCGATGCGCACGTTGCGCACATAGATGCGGTCCAGCGGCAACAGCGGCCAGCGCGCCGGGAAGCTGCGCGCCACGCGTCCGTGCAGGTGCGCAAAGGCCTCGGTCAGGCCATGCCGCTGCAGCAGCGGATGCCCGCGCTGGCGCCAGTCGTTGAAGTCGCCGGCGACGATCAGCGGCGCCTGTGACGGCAGTTCGGCGATCAGCGCACCGAGTAGGCCGATCTGCCGGCGCCGGTGCGCCTCGCGCAGGCCCAGATGCACGCAGATCGCATGCACCGCCTCGGCATGCCCGGGGATCTCCAGTACTGCATGCAACAGCCCGCGGTGCTCGTGGCCGGCGATGGAGACGTCGCGGTTGACGAAGGAGGCGATCGGGAAGCGCGACAGCAGCGCGTTGCCGTGATGCCCATACGGATACACCGCATTGCGGCCATAGGCGAACTGCGGCCACAGCGTATCGGCGAGGAATGCGTACTGGCTCTGCGCCGGCCAGTCGGCGTGGCGGCCGGCATGCAGCTGATGTTCGCCCAGCACTTCCTGCAGGAACACCAGGTCCGCGGGCAGGGCGCGGATCGCCGCACGCAACTCCGGCAGCATGAAGCGCTGCTTCAGCACGCTGAAGCCCATGTGCGCATTGATGGTCAGCAACTCGATCGCAGGCATGCCGGGACGGGACGGAAACTCCGCCTGCCATTGTCGTCCGCGTCCGCGTGTGGCGCGTGACGGTGCCGCGTCGCGCACGTGCCGCCGCTGCGTCGACGGCAGCGGCGGCAGGCGTCGGCTCAGCGCCGTGCGGTGATGATCTTGCTCAGGTAGTCCGGCGTGCCCTCGACCCGCACCAGGTGCGGATACTGCAGGCCGTCGTGGTAGTTCACCGGCACGTCGCGCACGCCGCCCTGATATTTGAGCGTCAGCACGATCGGCGCGCTGCCGCCCTTGGCGTCGGCGATGGCCTGCTTGAGCGTGTCGCGCGAGTAGTCCTGGCCGTTGACCGCCAGCACCGTGGCGCCGCTGCTGACCCCGGCCTTGAACGCCGGGCCGTCCCACAGCACGTCGTTGATGCTGGCGTCGTCGTTCATCACCAGGCCGATCGACCAGGCGAAGTTGTAGCGGTGCCGCGCCGACTGGTGGCGGCCGTCGTACTGCTTTTCGAATGCGCTGGGCTGGTCGGTATACACCAGCTTCCAGCCGCTGGCCTGCAGGCCTTCCAGCAGCGGCGGGTCCACCTGATACACGCGGCGGTTGATGTAGTCGGCCCAGTCGTAGCGGACCACGCCGTCGAGCGCGGCGACGACGTCGTCGAAGGTGTAGGTCTTGACCGCGAAACTGCCGTCGTCGATGCCGAAGAACGCCTTGGCCACGTCGTCCAGCGACTTGCGCCCGCCGCTCATCGCGCGCAGCTTGGCGTCCACCGCCAGCCACACCATCTGCCCGCCGCTGTAGTAGTCCTCGCTCATCTGCCAGCTGCGGTAGGGCAGCGGGGACCGGTGCGCGGCGGTGGGGTCGTTGGTGGTGTCCTCCAGCGAGCGCCAGCGGAAGCCGGCGCGGTTGCGGTCGTAGTTGGCGGCGGTCATCGCCAGCGCGTCGCGGAACTGCTGCGGCGTCCACATCCCGGCGCGCGCGGTCAACACATAGCCCCAGTACTGGGTCTGGCCCTCGTAGACCCACAGCAGCGAGTCGCCCATCGGCACGTTGAAGGTCGGCGTCCACAGGTCGGCCGGGCGCCGGAACTTGCCATTCCAGGAGTGCGTGTACTCGTGCGCCAGCAGGTCGCGGTCCGGCGCGTTCTCGTCCCAGGCGCTGAAGTAGTCGGCAGCCAGTCCGTTCTCGCTGGACTGGTGGTGTTCCAGGCCGTTGCCGCCCAGCACGTCCGACAGCGAGAACAGGAAGTCGTAATGCGCGTAGTGGTGCGAGCCGAACAGCTTGATCGCCTGCACCGGCAGGTTGCGGTGCGCCTGTAGCTGCTCGGCGCTGATGTCCAGGAACCGCGGCGCGTCGGCGACCACGTCCAGGTGCACCGGCGCGCCGCCGGCCGGGGTCAGGTCCACGCGCTTGAAGTAGCGCCCGGCGTAGATCGGCGAGTCGACCAGGGTGGTGAAGTCCACCGGCTTGAAGGTGGTGGTGGCGCCGTTGCGGCTGGCGGTCTCCAGCGCGGTGCCGAACTCCCAGCCGGCCGGCAGGGTCACGCTGGGCGCCACGGTGATGCCGCGGGTGTCGTGGCCGGCCGGGTACAGCGCCACCTTGTTCCACTCCAGCTGCAGCATCTTGTCGGTCATCTCGAAGCCGTCGTCGCGCGGCGACAGGTACTGGAAGCTGGCGTCGATCGCGCTCACGCCCTGCGGCACGTCGACGTGGAAGCTGTACACGTCGAAGGTGTCGCGGCGCCACGGCAGCGGCTTGCCGTTGGCGGTGAGGGTGAGACCGGCCAGCATCGCCACCGGCCCGCTCGGCGAATGGTCGCCGGGGATCCATTGTGGGTACTGCAGGGTCAGCCGCCCGGCGCTGACCGGGATGGTCTCGTGCACCCGGTAGATACCCTGGCGCACATCGCCGGCGTCCACCTGCAGGGTCAGGGTGCCGGGGTAGGGCGTGTCCTGCGGCACCGGCACGTCCGGTGTGCGCACCACCTGTGCCTGCGCGGCGCCGGCGAGCGCCAGGCCGATGCCGAGGACCAGCGCCCGACGGGCGCGACGGGAGACGGGAAAAGCGGTGGCGGACATGCGCGGCTCCGGGAGCGGGATGGGATGCGAAGCGCGGAACGTTAGCACCTGCCGCCGTCGCCGTCGCACTTGCCCGGCCCGGTCACGCAGGTGCCAGGCAATGCCGTTCATCCGGGGGCCACGGGGCCCGGGCTGTGATCCCGGGACGGCCGCGCGACAGCGGTGTCCCTCTGGCGCCTGGCGGCAGCGGCGGTCGTCCAGCGCTGGCCCGCTGTGGACGGCCGCCAGGCGCGCAAGCGCTTGGACTCCGGCTGCATCGCAGCTGCGGCGTTGCAGCCGGAAAATGTGCCGCCTCAGTCCTTCAATGCGCCGTCGCTCGGATCGCTGGCGGCATAGGTGGACGTCGGCAACTCCGCAGCATGCGGATGCCGCAACGTCTCGCGCAGCGGCGCCGGCAGGTGCTCGACCGCCAGGATCACCTTGCCGAAATGCACGTCGCGCACCGCGCTCGCCGGCACCACAAAATCGCCTCCGTTCTCGATATTGACGACGAACGTGGCGCCGCCGTTGCGCACCTCGCGCACCGCCCCCACACCGACCTCGCCATCGGCCACGAACACCATCTGACCTGTTTCCACATGTTCGGACATCGCGCACCGCCTTTGTCTGGGAAGAGCCCACGCGGGCTGGAATGCGCCGGCAAGGGCGTTCGATGATCGGACGCGTAGGCGTTGCTGGAAGGTGAATGCGACGTGGTCTGTTGGTCACGACGTCGCCGTGGCTGCGGCTTGCGCGTCACCGCCAGGGACACGCGCCGTGACGCAGCGCGATGCGATCATTCCCGTTCGACCACTGCCTGGGAGGGCAAGGATGCGAAGCGAAAAAGAGAAGATGCTGGCCGGCGAACCGTATCGTCCCAACGACGCACAGCTGCAGGCCGAGCAGGACGCGGCCAGTGCCTGGATGCAGCGCTACAACGCGGCGCTGGCCGAGCCACCGGCGCGGCGGCACGCGCTGCTGGTCGAAGGATTGGGCTCGGTCGGACGCGGCGCGTTGGTGCGGCCACCGTTCCATTGCGACTACGGCTACAACATCCACCTCGGCGAGGACGTGTTCCTCAACTTCAACTGCGTGATCCTGGACGTGGCACCGGTGCACATCGGCGCCGGCACCCAGATCGGGCCGGCGGTGCAACTGTACGCCGCCGATCATCCGCGCGATGCCGCGCAGCGCGCCGAAGGGCTGGAGCTGGGGCGGCCGGTGACGATCGGGCGCAACGTCTGGATCGGCGGCGGCGCGATCGTGCTGCCGGGGGTGACCATCGGCGACGACGCGGTGATCGGCGCCGGCAGCGTGGTCACCCGCGACGTGCCGGCCGGCGCGCGCGTGGCCGGCAATCCGGCACGCCTGCTGAAGCCGCACAGCGACTGAATTTGATCCGGGTCAAGGCAGGCGCCGCGCAATGGGTGTGCAATGCTTTCCTGGCCGCCACGCGCGGCGTTACCGGAGCACCGCCATGTACCAGCGCATCCTGATCGCCATCGATGGTTCCGAGTTGTCCGCCAAGGGGTTGCAGCAGGGGTTGGCGCTGGCCGCCAAGCTCGGCGCGGAGGTGGATATCGTCACCGTGTCCGAGCCCTGGGCGATGGGCATGTACGACGCGATGGGCTGGAGCGTGGGCTACGAGGCCAGCCCCGAATACCGCCAGGACCGCGAAGCCGGCGCGCAGAAGATCCTGGCGCCAGCACTGGCCGCCGCCGCGGCCACCGGAGTGACCGCGCACGGTCGCCACGTGCTCGACCGCTACGCCGCCGAGGGCATCATCGACATGGCCGTGGCCTGCAACAGCGATCTGATCGTGATGACCTCGCACGGCCGCCGCGGCATGAGCCGGGTCCTGCTCGGCAGCCAGACCGCGGAAGTGCTGGCCAACAGCCAGGTGCCGGTGCTGGTGATCCGCTGAGGCGCTGACCGGCCCGCGCCGGGGTCGGCGCGGTGCGGAACACGTTCGAGGCCGGCATCCGGCCGCTGGCCGCAGCGACCTATCGCTTTGCCGATACGCTTCGGCCTGTCACGCGGCTGCGCCGGGAGGCGACGCCGCGACAGGGGCTGGCATCCGGCACACGCCTGCATCCGTCCGTCTGGGCAGATCGGGGACGCGCACGCGCGCCGCCGCCGTTGGGTGGCGCGCCGGGCGCGCCATTACCAGCTGTACAGCTTCCAGTACACCGGCGACACATTGTCCTTGCTGCCGTCCACTTCCATGTGGCCGTCGCCATTGCGGTCGTACAGGTAGTAGGCCGGGCCGCGCGCCGGCGTCACTTTGACCATGCGCAGCTGGCCGCCCACGCGGTACTCGTCGACGGTGTCGCCGTTGTCCATCTTGCGCTGGGTCGTTTCCGCGCCGCGCACGTCCATCGGCGCGCCGTCCGGGCCGAGGCCGGTGGAGGCGCAGCCCGCCAGCAGCAACAGCGGGACCAGGATCAGGGCTTTCATTGCGGTGTTCTCCACGGGCAGGACATGCGCAGAGTATGCGCCGAGTGTCTGCATGCGGTGTGGGAATGGCGCGCCGTACCCTCACCTCAACCCCTCTCCCGGTGGGAGAGGGGCTCCTGGCTGTTCCCTTCTCCCGCCGGGAGAAGGTGCGCCGTAGGGGCGGATGAGTGTACGCGCGCAGCCTCGTGAACCCAGGTCAGCGGGTCGCTTCGCGCCGACCCTCACCCCAACCCCTCTCCCAGGGGGAGAGGGGCTCGCGCCTTTCCTTCTCCCCCGGGAGAAGGTGCCCCGTGGGGGCGGATGAGGGTACGTGCGCAGCGGCGTGAACCCAGGTCAGCGGGTCGCTTCGCGCCGCACCCTCACCCCAACCCCTCTCCCGACGGGAGAGGGGCCACACGCCGCAGCGTAGAATTGGCCGATGAGCCGATTAGTCCTGATCGACGGGTCCAGTTACCTGTATCGCGCGTTCCACGCGCTTCCGCCGCTGACCAATGCCGCCGGCGAGCCCACCGGCGCGCTATTTGGCGTGGTCAACATGTTGCGCGCCACCCTCAAGGAGCGCCCCGAGTACGTGGCCTTCGTGGTCGATGCGCCGGGCAAGACCTTCCGCGACGACCTGTATCCGCTGTACAAGGCCAACCGGCCGCCGATGCCCGACGAGCTGCGCGCGCAGGTCGAGCCGATGTGCCAGATCGTGCATGCGCTGGGCATCACCATCCTGCGCGAGGACGGGGTCGAGGCCGACGACGTGATCGGCACCCTGGCCCTGCAGGGCGCCGGCGACGGCCTGGACGTCACCATCTCCACCGGCGACAAGGATTTCGCCCAGCTGGTGCGCCCCGGCGTGCAACTGGTCAACACCATGAGCGGCAGCCGCATGGATTCGGATGCGGCGGTGATGGAGAAGTTCGGGGTCTGGCCGCACCAGATCGTCGACCTGCTGGCGCTGATGGGCGACGCCATCGACAACGTGCCGGGCGTGGAGAAATGCGGACCCAAGACCGCGGCCAAGTGGCTGGCCGAGTACGGCTCGCTGGACGGGGTGATCGCCCACGCCGACAGCATCAAGGGCAAGATCGGCGACAACCTGCGCGCGGCGCTGCAGCGCCTGCCGCTGAACCGCGAACTGGTCACCATCAAGACCGACGTGGCGCTGCCCGGCGGCCCGCGCACCCTGGGCCTGCGCGAACAGGAGCCGGAGCAGTTGCGCGGCCTGTACCAGCGCTACGGCTTCACCCAGGCGCTGCGCGACCTGGACGGCGGCGTGGCCGCACCGGAGACCGCCAGCGAGGCGACGCCCAGCCTGCGCGGCACCGCCGCCGGCTATGCACGGGCCGCGGCGCCGGCCGCCGATACGGCGCTGGACCCGGCACTGGCCGCCAAGGGCGACTACACCGCGGTGACCACACCCGAGGCGTTCGAAGCTCTGCTGGTGCGCCTGCGCGCCGCCGACGGCTTCGCCTTCGACACCGAGACCGATGCGCTGGACGCGATGCGCGCCAACCTGGTCGGGCTCAGCTTCGCCACCGAGCCGGGCCGCGCCGACTATCTGCCGCTGGGCCACGACTACCCCGGCGCGCCGGTGCAACTGGACCGCGCGCTGGTGCTGGAGATGCTCAAGCCGCTGCTGGAGGACCCGGCCAAGGCCAAGGTCGGCCAGCACGGCAAGTACGACCTGCACGTGCTGCGCCGCCACGGCGTGGAGGTGCGCGGCTACGCCGACGACACCATGCTGGAGAGCTTCGTGCTCAATTCCACCGCCAGCCGCCACGACATGGACTCGCTGGCCCGGCGCTACCTGGGCTATGACACGGTCAAGTACGAGGACGTGGCCGGCAAGGGCGCCAAGCAGATCGCGTTCTCGCAGGTGGCCATCGACGACGCCACCGGCTACGCCGCCGAGGACGCCGACATCACCCTGCGCCTGCACCGCACGCTGTCGGCGCAACTGGACGCCGAGCCGGCGCTGGCGCGGGTCTACCGCGAGATCGAGATGCCGCTGGTGCCGGTGCTGGCGCGGGTCGAGGCCAACGGCGTGTGCGTGGACATCGCCGAGCTGCGCAAGCAGAGCCAGGACCTGAGCCAGCGCATGCTGGCCGCGCAGCAGAAGGCCACCGCGCTGGCTGGGCGCAGCTTCAACATGGACTCGCCCAAGCAACTGCAGGCGGTGCTGTTCGACGAGCTGAAGCTGCCGGCGGTGCTGAAGACCCCCAAGGGCCAGCCCAGCACCAACGAAGAAGCGCTGGAGGCGATCGCCGACCAGCACGAGCTGCCGCGGGTGATCCTGGAGTACCGCGGCCTGGCCAAGCTGCGCAGCACCTACACCGACAAGCTGCCGGAGATGGTCAACCCCGACACCGGTCGCGTGCACACCAGCTACCACCAGGCCGGCGCCGCCACCGGGCGGCTGTCCTCCTCCGATCCCAACCTGCAGAACATCCCCATCCGTACCGACGACGGCCGCCGCATCCGCCGCGCCTTCGTCGCCCCGCCCGGGCGCAAGCTGATCGCCTGCGACTACTCGCAGATCGAGTTGCGGATCATGGCCCACCTGTCCGAGGATCCGGGCCTGTTGCGCGCCTTCGGCAGCGGCGTGGACGTGCACCGCGCCACCGCCGCCGAGGTGTTCGGGCGCAAGCTCGAAGAGGTCACCGGCAACGAGCGCCGCGCCGCCAAGGCGATCAACTTCGGCCTGATGTACGGCATGAGCGCGTTCGGCCTGGCCCGCAACCTGGGCATCGGCCGCGGCGAGGCGCAGGACTACGTGGCGCTGTACTTCAGCCGCTACCCGGGCGTGCGCGACTTCATGGAGCGCATGCGCGAGCAGGCGCGCACCCAGGGCTACGTGGAGACCCTGTTCGGCCGCCGCCTGTACCTGAACGACATCAACGCCCGCCAGCAGGGCCTGCGCGCCGGTGCCGAGCGCGCGGCGATCAACGCCCCGATGCAGGGCACCGCCGCCGACATCATCAAGCGCGCCATGGTCGGCGTGGACGCCTGGCTGCAGGACCACCGCGACCGCGCGTTGATGATCCTGCAGGTGCACGACGAACTGGTGTTCGAAGCCGATGCCGACTTCGTCGACACCTTGCTGCCGGAAGTGACCGGGCGGATGTCCGCCGCGGCGGAGCTGAAGGTGCCGCTGGTGGTGGACAGCGGGGTGGGCGACAACTGGGACGAGGCGCATTGAGTGCCCGGGTTCCGGGCGTGTACCCGGGACCCGACCTGGCGCTGCGGTGTCTTGCGTAGACATCGCATGCGCATGCACGCCGGATATCGCAGAGGGTTTTCCGAAGGATTATCCCGCCCGCGATTTTCGCTTTCCCATTCGCGTTGGTTTTTTGACCCCATCGGGCGCGCCAAGCCGCAAAATTCCTACTGGCGTCACACCCCGGGGCGTGCAGGATCGCTTTGATTGAACGGAATTTTGACGCGGTTTATTTGCACGGATTTTCGGGAATGAATCCGTCCTTAATCTGACAAATTTTTAACTTAAATCTTCACGAACGAGCAAGGTGGGGAATGTTCTTATATCCCTCGACAGGCGCAATACCTGTCGCGGATCTCCTCCCATCCCCTGGAGCAGATCCAGGAACGGCGACTCCTCCCCAAGTCTCCGTTCCCTGGCCCCGCCGACCTCCCCCTGGTCCGCGGGGCTTTTTTATGCCCGCACGTTCGTGATGCCGCGCTGGCAGCGCGCGCGACCCGGCTCAGCGGCGCGCGTCGGTGGGCTGCTGCAGTTGATAGAGCGCATCGTCCAGGGTGTCCATCTGCGCGGCCAGCGTGGTGCGGGCATCGTGCAGGCCGCGGTTGTAATAGTGCGGGCCGATGCGCTCGGCGACGAAGTCGAGCAGGAATTCGGCCTCGAACGCACCGACCTGCTGCTGCAGTTCGGTGCGCAGGTAGGCCTGCAACTGTTCGGCGATGGCGCGCTTGTCCTCGCGGCCCAGCACGGCGGTACGTGCCTGCGCGCTCATGCCAGCCATTCGCGCGGCACCAGGTACTCGGCCAGGCGCGCCTCGGCGCTGCCCGGTTCGGGCTGGAAGCCGTACTCCCAGCGCACCCGCGGCGGCAGGCTCATCAGGATGCTCTCGCTGCGGCCGCCGCTCTGCAGGCCGAACAGGGTGCCGCGGTCGTAGACCAGGTTGAATTCGACGTAGCGGCCGCGCCGGTACAGCTGGAACTCGCGCTCGCGCTCGCCCCAGGGCAGGCCGCGGCGGCGTTCCACGATCGGCAGGTAGGCGTCGAGGAAGCCGTCGCCGACCGCGCGCTGGTAGGCGAAGTCGCGCTCGAAATCTGCATGCAGGTCGTCGAAGAACAGGCCGCCGACGCCGCGGGTCTCGTTGCGGTGCTTGAGGAAGAAGTACTCGTCGCACCAGCGCTTGTGCGCCGGATAGCGGTCTTCGCCGAACGGCGCGCACAGGTCGTGCGCGGTCTGGTGCCAGTGGCGGGCGTCCTCGTCGAACGGGTAGTACGGGGTCAGGTCGAAACCGCCGCCGAACCACCAGGCCACGGTGGCGCCGTCGCGCTGCGCCTCGAAGTAGCGCACGTTGGCGTGGGTGGTGGGGATGTACGGGCTGAGCGGGTGGAACACCAGCGACACCCCGACCGCGCGCCACGAGGCGCCGGCCAGTTCCGGACGGTTGGCGCTGGCCGAGGGCGGCAGGCGGGTGCCGGCGACGTCGGAGAAGCCGATGCCGGCCTGCTCGAACAGCGCGCCGTCGCGCAGGATGCGGGTACGGCCGCCGCCGCCCTCCGCGCGCTGCCACAGGTCTTCGGCGAAACGGGCCTGGCCGTCGGCGGCCTCGACCGCCGCACAGATGCGGTCTTGCAGGCCAGTGAGATAGTCGCGAACGCGGTCGAAGGTATGCATCCCGCCATTCTAGAAGCTGGCTGTGTCAGGCGTCTGCGGCGGGCTGCCCGGACTGCGCGGGCCGGTCGGCATGCGTCAGCGGCGGAACTCGGCGCGCAGCGCGGGGCGGCACAGCTGGTAGACCAGCCAGCCGTGCAGGCCGGCGAAGACCAGGGCGGTCAGCGCGCCGCTGACCATGAGCGTCATCCGGCCCAGCGCCAGGTCGTGCTGGAGCTGTTGCGGGTCGAAGGCGTGCTGCGGCGCCCAGACCTGCAGCAGATCGAACAGTTGCCACAGCAGCGGCAGCACCGCGAAGTTGGCCGCGGCGGTGACCACCAGGAACACGATGAACGCCCGCCGCGCCCAGTCGCGCCGCTGCAGCAGCGCCCACGACGCCGCGCACAGGCCCGCCGACAGCAGCGCCGACAGCCAGGACAGCGCCAGCGCATGGGCGACGCACCACTGCAGCAGCGGCGGCAACGGCAGCCCGGCCTCGCGCAGCACGCCCTCGATCGCCCCGTCCGGCAACGCCATCAGCAACAGCGCCTGGCCCAGCGAGTACAGCAGCGACAGCACCCCGATCAGCAGCGAGAGCTTGGCCATCGCATCGATATTCTGGTTGCGGGCGGCAGTGCGGGGCAGCGGCGGAGGCGGCATCGGCGGTCCTTCGGGGCGGGGCGGCGCTGGCGGCGCCGCACCGGCGGCAGTCCGGCAAGGATAGGGATGGCGGAGCAGGGCGCAAGCCGGCGTGGCGCGCGAGGGGGGCGCCTATGCCGATGCGCGGCCTCTGGTCAGGGCGCTGCCGATGCGGTTTCGCCAGGAGCGGGGCTACGCCAAGGTCGTGCCGATGCCGTCTGCGTCCGGACGGCCTAGCTGCGGGCGCTCGCGTAGCAGCGGCTGCAGCCGCGACGCGCCTTACCGGGAAAGCCTCGTCGCGACTGAGGTCGCTCCCACAGGGGCTTGCGGCGAGCCCGCCGGGTGCACTGTGGGAGGGGACTTCAGTCCCGATGCATTGCGCCATCGGAAGGCTCACCACGTCGCGCGTCGCGGATGCATGACCGTTGACTCCTGCGGAACGGCGCGATGCGTGACGGACACCGGTGGTTGGCGCTGTCCCGAAGGCGCCCCGCGGGCGCTGCGCCTGCCGCACGTCGACGGCAGGCGCCTCGGTATGCGGCCGGCTCAGCGCAGCTCGCGTTCGAACAGCTTGAGGATGCGCTTGTACTCGTCCAGCCAGGAGTCGGCGCGGGTGAAGCCGTGCTTCTCTAGCGGATATGGCGCGATCTCCCAGTTGTCCTTGTGCAGCTCGATCAGCTTCTGGGTCATATCCACCGAGTCCTTGAAGAACACGTTGTCGTCGACCATGCCGTGGGCGATCAGCAGGTGGTCGCGCAGGCCGCTGGCGTATTCGATCGGCGAGGAGGTGCGGTAGGCCTCCGGGTCCAGGTCCGGGGTGTTGAGGATGTTGGAGGTGTACTCGTGGTTGTACTGGCTCCAGTCGGCGACCGGGCGCAGCGCGGCGCCGGCCTTGAACGTGCCGGGGCTGCGGAACAGCGCCATGTAGGTCATGAAGCCGCCGTAGGAACCGCCGTAGATGCCGGCGCGGCCACGGTCGCCCTGCTTGCTGTCGACCAGCCAGTCCAGGCCGTCCAGGTAGTCCTCCAGTTCCGGGTGGCCCATGTCGCGGTAGATCGCGGTGCGCCAGTCGCGGCCGTAGCCGGCGCTGGCGCGGTAGTCCAGGTCCAGCACGATGTAGCCCTTCTGCACCAGCAGGTTGTGGAACATCTGCTCGCGGAAGTACGGGGTGTAGCGTGCCGACACGTTCTGCAGGTAGCCGGCGCCGTGCACGAACATCACCACCGGATAGCGCTTGCCCGGCTCCGGCTGCGCCGGACCGTAGTACTTGCCCCAGACGGTGCCGGCGCCGTGCTTGGACGGCACCTGTACGAACTGCGGCTGTACCCATTGGCGCGCCTTGAACGCGGCACTGCGGGTGTCGGTGAGCACGCGCGCGTTGCCGCCGGCGGCCGGCAGCACCGCCAGTTGCGGCGGCAGGTAGGGGCCGGAATAGTGCACCAGCAGCTGCTGGCCGTCCGGCGAAAGCGCGAAGTCCTCCACGCCGTCCAGCGAGGTCAGTTCGGCGACGCTATCGTTGCGCAGGTCGAGCTTGCACACCTCGTAGTCGCCCGGCCACTTGCGGTTGCACAGGAACAGGAAGCCCTGGCCGTCGGCGCTGACCACCGGCGCGGACACTTCCCACTTGCCGGAGGTGCGCTGGCGCGGCTTCTCGTTGCCGCGCTGGGTGTACAGGTGCGAATAGCCGGACTGCTCGGACAGCAGCCACAGCGTCTGGTTGTCCGGCATCCAGCCGAAATCGTTGAAGCTCCAGTTGATCCAGGCCGGATCGGTCAGGCGGTGGCGCGGCTGCAGCACCGCCTTGTCCAGGTCGACGCTGGCGATCCAGCGATCCTTGTTGTCCACCGCGCGCAGCAGCACGGCGACATTGCGGCCGTCCTCGCTCCAGTGCATCGAGGCGCCGCTGCCGTCGCCGTCGGTTTCCACGCGCACCGCGCGCGGGCCCTGCAGCGGCTCCTGCTTGGCGGCCTTGCGCAGCGCCGCCAACGGATCGGTGCCGATGCCGGGCAGCACCGACAGGTCGAGCTTGCGCGCGCTGCCGGCCACCGCATCGACCAGCCACAGGGTCTGCGCCACCGGCGAATTGCGCCCGACCAGGGTGCGCGCTTCCTGGAACTCGGCGTAGCCGGATTCGGTCACGTACTTGGGCATCTTGCTGTCGCGGCCTTCCTCGGCGCCCTTGGCGTGGGTGACCACCAGCAGGTGGCGGCCGTCCGGCGACAGAGCACTGTCGTCGACCACCACGTCGTCGCCCAGGTACACCGGTGCCGGCGCGCGGCTGCTGTCGGCGCGGCGCCAGGCTTGCTCCTGCTGGCGCAGCAGCTCGCGCTGGGCGCGGTCGCGGGCAAGGGTCTCCAGCGTGCGCAGTTGCTGCTCGCGCAGCACGTCGGGCTTGGGCGCGGCATCGGGATCGCGCTCGGCCTTGAGCACCGCGGCCTGCTGCACGCCGCCGCCCGGGCTCCAGCGGTACCAGTCGTTGCCGACCCGCCACAGCGCGCCGCCATCGGTGGTGAACTGCGGCCGCGCGGCGGCCTGGTTGCTGCGGGTCAGCTGGGTCAGCGCGCCGCTGCGCAGGTCGCGCAGGAATACGTCGCCGTTGCGCACGAACAGCATGCGCTGGCGGCGGGTGTCGTAGACCGGGTTGGCCGCGTCCAGGGTGCTGCGCTGGGCGTCCTCGACCCGCTGCGCGGCGCCGCCGTCGACGCCCTGGCGGTAGGTGTCGCGCACCGGGCTGCCGGTGCGCTTGAGCTGGTACTGCACCTGGCGCCCGTCCCAGGCCCACCAGGCGTCCTCGACCGGCGGCCCGATCCAGTCCGGATCGGCCATGGCCTGCTCGATGGTCAGCGGGGCGGCGGCATCCTGGGCCGCGGCCAGCGGCGGCAGGCAGGACAGGGACAGCAACACAACAGCGCTCAGGGCGAGACGACGCATCTGGAATTCCGGGCGAACGGCAAACCGCAAGCGTAGCAGTCGCCAGGGTGGCGGCGATTGCGCCGTTGGTCATGGGCGCCACCGGGAGCGGAGGCCTTGTAATCTTGGCGACGGTGCTGGCGGACCCGCATCGGGTAAGTCGGCGCACGCGGTGGCTGCGCCATGATTGCTTGTCACACCGCGCGTCGCTTCAGGTCACGACGGCCTGGAATGACGCAGGCCAGGGTCGACACGCCACTGAGCAAGCATGCAAACGCGGGGGGAGCCATGAAAAGTGTGCTTGTGTGGGCGGCGCTTGCAACAGTTGGCGGACAGCAAACGCACGACTTGCCGAAGACCGACTGCGCCTCCGGCTTGCGCCCGCTCGAAACCATTCGGCCAGCGCTGCCAGGGCGCACGGGGAGCCAGTTCATCGGCTCTATCTACGTCGCGATCGTGATCGAAAGGAACGGCGACGTATCGGTTGCCGAAATATCGAGGGTCGATATCAAGCAGTTGGAGAGAAGGAGATTCCCCGATTCAGGATACGCTGAAGCGGTGCTTGATGCTGTCGGACAGTGGAAGTTTCCCGAGGTGAGCATGCGATGCAAAAAGGAAGTCAAGGTGGAGTTGGCGTTGTCTCATTGATGGAGGCGCCGGGCTTGAGACGGGGCCCGATGAACCGAGCCTCGAACAGAGCCCTCTTTCCGCTATCGCGGTTGCGCCAACCCTGCGGCAATGGCGGCGCTGCGACAAACCGTCACATCCCATTTCGCCGCGCCGCACCAACAATAGGCATCGTTTCCGCTGCCTCAGGCGCTACCCATGGACGCCCTGCTGCTGTCGCGCATCCAGTTCGGATTCGTCATCAGTTTCCACGTGCTGTTCCCTGCCTTCACCATCGGCCTGTCGAGCTGGCTGGCGTTCCTGGAGTGGCGCTGGCTGCGCACCCGCGACACGGTGTGGCGCGATCTGTACTTTTTCTGGCTGAAGATCTTCGCCGTGTCCTTCGGGATGGGTGTGGTCAGCGGCATCGTGATGAGCTTCCAGTTCGGCACCAACTGGGCGGTGCTCAGCGAACGTGCCGGCAACATCCTCGGGCCGCTGCTCAGCTACGAAGTCCTGACCGCGTTCTTCCTGGAAGCCTCGTTCCTGGGGGTGATGCTGTTCGGCTGGCACAAGGTGCCGGAGAAGCTGCACTTCCTGGCCACCTGCCTGGTCGCCATCGGCACACTGATCTCCACGTTCTGGATCCTGTCCGCCAATAGTTGGCTGCAGACGCCGGCCGGCTATGCGGTGGTCGAAGGCGTGTTCCATCCGGCCAACTGGCGCGAGGTGATCTTCAACCCGTCGTTCCCGTACCGGCTCACGCACATGGTGCTGGCCGCATTCATCACCACCTGTTTCGTGATCGGCGGGGTCAGCGGCTGGTACCTGCGCCGCGGCGAGCACCTGGATGCAGCCGGGCGCATGCTCAAGCTGGCGGTGGCGTTCGCCGCGATCGCGCTGCCGTTGCAGATCGCCGCCGGCGATGCGCATGGCCTGAACACGCTCGAGCACCAGCCGATCAAGGTGGCGGCGATGGAGGGGCACTGGCACGGCGAGGCGAAGGGGCAGGGCGTGCCGCTGGTGGTGTTCGCGGTCCCCAACGAAGCCGCCGAGCGCAACGATTACGAGGTGACCATCCCGCGCCTGGGCAGCGTGATCCTCACCCACACGCTGGATGGCGAGATCACCCCGCTGACCGCGGTGCCGCGGGACGAGCGGCCGCCGGTGAAGCCGGTGTTCTACGCGTTCCGGGTGATGGTCGGGCTGGGCATGGCGATGCTGCTGCTGGCGCTGGTGTCGCTGTTCTTCTGGTGGCGCGGCACGCTGCTGCGCCGGCGCGCGCTACACCTGGCGTGGAACGCGATGCTGCCGGCCGGGTTCGTGGCGCTGGTCGCCGGCTGGTTCGTCACCGAGATCGGGCGCCAGCCCTACGTGATCTATGGCCTGCTGCATACGCGCGATGCGGTGAGTCCGACGCTCAGCCCGGCGATGGTGTGGATCTCGCTGAGCGTGTACGTGCTCGCCTACGCGCTGGTGTTCGGTTTCGGCAGTTGGTACATCCTGCGCATGCTGCGCCACGGGCCGCTGCCGCACGAGCCGGCGCCGCGCATGCAGGAAGGCGACAAGACCCCGGCGCGGCCGCTGTCGGCGGCCGACGACGACATCGAGGAGACCCGCTGATGGACATGGCGACCGTATTGCCGGTGATCTGGTTCGGCGTGATCGGCTTCGGCGTGCTGATGTATGTGCTGCTGGACGGCTTCGTACTCGGCCTCGGCATCCTGGCGCCGTTCGCCGAGGACGAGGACCAGCTCGATCTGATGATGAATACCGCCGCGCCGATCTGGGACGGCAACGAGACCTGGCTGGTGCTCGGTGGCGCCGGCCTGCTGGCGGCCTTCCCCAAGGCCTACGCGATCGTGCTGTCGGCGCTGTACCTGCCGGTGCTGCTGATGCTGATCGCGCTGGTGTTCCGCGGCGTGGCCTTCGAGTTCCGCTTCAAGGCGCGCAGTTCCAAGTATCTTTGGGGCTGGGCGTTCGCGCTGGGCTCGCTGTGCGCGGCGTTCTGGCAGGGCGTGATCCTCGGCGCGCTGGTGGAAGGCATGCCGCTGCAGGACGGCAAGTATCTGGGCGGGGTGCTGGGCTGGTTCAGCCCGTTCTCGATGCTCACCGGCGCGGCGGTGGTGTTCGGCTATGCGTTGCTCGGCGGCAGCTGGCTGATCCTCAAGACCGAGGGCGCGATGCAGCGCATCGCCCGCACCCTGACCCGGCCGCTGGTACTGGTGGTGGTGGTGTTCATGAGCCTGGTCAGCGCCTGGCTGCCGTTCCTGGACTCGCGGATCATGGCGCGCTGGTTCCACGACGGGAACTTCTGGTGGCTGTCGCCGGTGCCGCTGCTGGTGCTGGTCAACGCGGTCGCGCTGTGGCGCGCGGCGATGGCGCAGGGCCGCGATGCGCGCCCGTTCGTGCTGACCCTGTGCTTCTTCGTGCTCGGCTTCTTCGGCCTGGTGCTGGGCATCTGGCCGAACATCGTGCCGCCCGGGCTGACCATCTGGGAAGCGGCCTCGCCGCCGTCCTCGCAGGGTTTCGTGCTGGCCGGACTGGCGGTGCTGCTGCCGGTGATCCTGGGCTACACCGCGTGGTCGTACCGGGTGTTCCGCGGCAAGATCACCGCCGATACCGGCTACCACCACTGACGGCGGGCCGTCGCGGCGGCCGGGGCGGCTTGCCAGCGACGGCGGTGGCGGCCAAGCTACCGGTTCCCCGCGCCGTGCGGGTCATCGCCCGCCCGAGCCGCCGCCCCGCATGTCCGCTGTTTCCTCCGAGATTCCCGCTTCGCCCCTGTTGCATCCGCTGGCCGTCGGCGACGCGCGGCGCCCGCTGGCCTTCGCCAACGGCGAACACATCGACCTGGCCACCTTCCTCGGCCACGTGCGCGGCCTGGCTGCGGTGCTGCCGGCCGGCCGGCATGCCTTGAATCTGTGCGAGGACCGCTACCGTTTCATGGTCGCGTTCTGCGCGGTGGCGCTGCGCGGGCAGACCTCGCTGCTGCCGTCCTCGCGCGCGCCGGCGGTGGTGGCCGAGGTGCAGCGCACCCATGCCGACTGCTACTGCCTGGGCGACCTGGCGCTGGCCGAGCCGCCGCCGCGCTACTGGCAGTTGCCGGACGCGCTGCCGTCGCTGGACGGGCCGATGCCGCAGCTGGCCGACGACGCGCTGGTGGCGATCGGCTTCACCTCCGGCAGCACCGGCGCGCCCAAGCCCAATCCCAAGACCTGGGGCAGCTTCCTCACCAGCACCCGCCAGGACCTGCTGGCGCTGGTCGGGCTGTGGCCGGACACGGCGGTGCCGCAGGTGGTGGCGACGGTGCCGCCGCAGCACATGTACGGCATGGAGTTGTCGATCCTGCTGCCGCTGGTGACGCCGCTGGCGGTGCACGCCGGGCGTCCGTTCTTTCCCGAGGACGTGGCCCGCGCGCTGGCGCAGCTGCCGGCGCCGCGGCTGCTGGTGACCACGCCGGTGCATCTGCGTGCGCTGGTCGAATCCGGCGTCGCCCTGCCGCCGCTGGCCGGCATCGTCTCGGCCACCGCGCCGCTGGCGCAGGAACTGGCCGCCGCCGCCGAGGCGCGCTTCGGCGGGCAGGTGCGCGAGATGTTCGGTTCCACCGAGACCTGCGTGTTCGCCAGCCGCCGCACCGCCTGCGAAGTGCCGTGGACGCCGCTGCCCGGCGTGCGCGTGGCGCCGCAGCCGGACGGCACCCTGGTGCACGCGCCGCATCTGCCGCAGCCGGTGCTGCTGGCCGACCTGATGGAAGTGGACGCCGATGGCCGTTTCCAGGTGCGCGGGCGCCAGGCCGACCTGCTGGAGATCGCCGGCAAGCGCGCCTCGCTGGCCGATCTCACCCGGCGCCTGCTGGCCCTGCCGGGCGTGGTCGACGGCGCGATGCTGCAACTGGACCCGGAACCGGGCCAGGCGGTGGGCCGCATCGCCGCGGTGGTGGTGGCGCCGACCCTGGACGAGGCCACGATCCTCGCCGCGCTGCGCCGCGAACTGGATCCGGTGTTCCTGCCGCGCCGCCTGCGCCTGCTCGACGCCCTGCCGCGCAACGAGACCGGCAAGCTGCCGCGCGATCGGTTGCTGGCGTTGCTGGCGGCACGCGAGGACTGACGGGGCGGTCGAATCGCACCGGGATTGGGATCAGGCCGGCTTGGCAAGCGGTCAATCGACCGCTGCTGGTGAAACGCCGAGCCTGCATCGCTGCAGATGGTTCAGTGGGCGGCTTGCTGTGGGGCCTGCCGGTGTTCGTATACTGCGCTCATCGCTTCGCGCCGCAAGGATGTGCCGCATGCCCCGTCGGGCTTCTCTCGTCCTGATCGCCTCGCTGCTGTGCGGGGCCTGCACCCATGCGCCCGCGCGGACGCCTGCCGTTGCGCCTCCTGCCAAGGAATCTCCCGCCATGACCTCGTCCCCCTCGTCCGGCGCCGCCGATCAGGCCGCCGCGCCCGTGTCGCCCAAGCTGAGCGCCGAGCAGATGCTCAGCCGATTGCTGACCTTGATCCGGACCAGCAGAAGCGTGGCCGAATTCACGCCGGAGCGCTTGCATGAGGTGATGGGGGTGGAGATGGACTATGCGCGTGATGGGTCGGGACGTTATGGATTCGGGGAGAAGGTCAGCCGGGATTGGGTGCATGGCTTCGAGGTAGATCCGAGAACGAAGAACCATGGGTTTGAGTTCAGCTTCGATCCGGCGACCCGTGGATCTTCTCCCGACATGACCAGTATCTGCCAGATGGACTTTGATCGCTTCACTGGTGAACTTGAAAAGATGGGATTTGTACGTGAGCACCACTTCGATTCTCCACCTCAAGCATCGTTTGGAGAAAAGCTGTCGCATGGAGCGCTGATGTACGATTTTTTTCAGCGTCCCGGCATGTGGATCCAGGTCTATCCCAATGGCGAGGCAAATGAGCCGATCGAAAAGATCAGCCACCTGTGTGTGCAAATGGTTGTGATCGGATAAAGACAAGGATGCCTCAGAATGGCGGAACTCTCTGCTCAGGCTCAGAAGATCTTCAGTGAATTTGGCTCTGAGCCGGACGTTACGGCGGATCAGGCGAGGAATCTGCTGTCGATCGTCAACGCTTCGCCCGCGCTCGTTGACCAGGTGAACGCTGCCGTGGCCAAGGGCCATGTGGCGCGCATCGTTCCATTGACTAATCCCAATGCGGGTGGCGAATACGATGCGCAGAATCACGCGATCCGCCTACCTTTGGCACGACTGACTCCTGTCTCTCCAGGTCAACTACCCAGCGCCACAAATATGGGTGAGGTAACGTATGCGTTAGGTCATGAACTGCAGCATGGGTTCAATGCCGAAGCAACTAAGCGGGCGTTGAAGCAGTTCGACAGCGATGTCGGAAACATTTCACGCGGCTCGGGGGTGCGTGATTACACCGAGCCCTTGGCAACTTTGCTGGCGCAAAATCGCCGCGACGAAGCCGGTGCGCAGATCGCCGGCTGGAATGCAGTCGTCAGCAGGGTTCTGGCAAGCAAGCCGAATGCAACGCTGGAGGATATCTACAAAGAACAGCCGGGGCGCATGGCAGATTTCATGGACCGTAGCGGCAGGCCTGTGGCCTTCACATTGAAGCCAAACCTTCGTCTCAATGCCGATCTGACAATGAGCGAGACTCCCGATAATGTGGAGGGAATGGGGCAGAATTTTTTTGACAAGGAAGCTCGAAACGCAAGGCTTGGCGCCAACGGCAACTCCGATTATGCCAACTACTACGCTGCCAATCCGGTCAGCCACATCGCCCAGGTCGAGCACCGGCAACATCCGCCCCAACCCGGCAACGACACCCCGCAGATCGCGCTGAACCTGTCGCGGCTGCATCTGCGCGAGTCGCTGCTGGAAGAGAACGGGCTGGATCTTGGAAGGGACCGGCGTCCTCTGCCGTACTTCGACACCAGCACCCAGCCGCCGGTCGCGGGACTGCTGCAGCACACCGCCGACACCCATCGGCACGTGTCGCCCCTGGCCAACGGGTTGCCCGAACCTTCGACGCTTCCCGCGCAAGGCGCCGAGGCGCACCGGAGCGATGATCCGTCGCTGCCGGGGCATCCGGATCACGCGTTGCTGGAACAGATCCGAGCAGGCATGCGCAGGGTCGACGCAGACCTGGGCAAGGCCTACGACCACGACAGCGAGCGGCTCAGCCGCAGCCTGCTGGCGGCCTGCAAGGACAACCGCGACATGTATCCGGGCGCCGCGGGCTATTCGTTGTCGGGCAATGCGCTGGAGCGGGTCGACCACGTGGTGTTGGGGAAGACCGGGAACCTGATCGCCGTGCAGGGCACACTGGAGGACCCGGCGATGAAGCGCGCGGTCGTTCCGGTGGAGCAGGCGTTGGCCACGCCGGTGGAACAGTCGGACCAGAAACTGGCGCTGGCCAATCAGGCGCTGGGGCAGGAGCAACAGCGCACCACACAGCCGGAATTGGACCGTCACCTGACCGCGCCGACGCGTTAGTGCATGTCGCCACTGCGTGGCCGGCGAGGGGGGATCGGCAGGCGCGGGGTGGAAGGCAGCGGTGCGAAACATCGACGCATACGCGCTTGCTGCGGTGCGCTCTGCCACGTCCGGCGTCCAACGTGATTTGCGCCGGGCAAGCAGCGACACGGCATCCGTCCCGCACAGACCGCACTTGGGCGCAAGTCCAGGGACAGCGCGTCGCGAGGGCGGAACCGGCGCGGCAGCGGCGGTGCCGGTACCCGCTCAGGAAAGCGCGGCGGCGACCTGCGCGAACAGGTGCGGCAGATCCACCGGCATGCGGGTGTCCACGTCGATCACCGTCCCCAGGCCGATCGGACCGGGATAGTCGGCAAGCAGGTCGGGCGGCAGTTCCCGCAGGGGGTGTGCCGCGTGCTGCGTGCCCGTCGCGGCGCGCGCGCGGAAGCGGCGCAGGGTCTCGTCATGGCCGCAGTGGCAATGGACTTCCACCAGCCTCGCCTCCAGTGCGGCGATCCTGCCGCGTTCGTAGTCGCTGCCAGGCCGGAAGTTGGCTTCCAGCACCGCGTGCGGACTGCGCTGTGCCAGCGACCAGAGGATATCCATCGCGGCGCCGCCGAGACGGCGCGACGCGGCGAGATCGCCGCCGCCATCGCCCAGGGCGTCGGTCAGCGTCTCCTTGATGAAATCCTTGCAGAACAGCGGAAAGCCCAGGTGCGCCGCCAGCGGGACCGCCAGCGTGGTCTTGCCGGCGCCGGGGGCGCCGGACACCAGGACGATCTTGCGTCGCCGTTCAACCATGCACGCCGTCGATCTCCACCGCCAGTTCGTCGCGGCAGATCACCGCGTGCAGCAGCAGGCGCGGGACGCGGTCGCCGAAGCGGGTATCGAGGGCGGCGGCGACCAGCGGCAGGTCGCCGGGCTCGCGCACGTAGACCTTGAGGCGGGTGCCGTCGCCGAACTGCGACGGCAGGTCCGGGGCGTGTTCGCGCGCGGCCGCCAGCAGGGCGTCGAAGTTGGCGAAGGTTTCCTCCAGCTGCGCCAGCAGCTGGCCCTGATGCATGGAGGCGTGGCCGACCACGCTGGCGGTGCCCGACAGCAGCAGCGGCATGTCGCTGCCGGCCGGCGGCAGCATGGCGCGGGCGAAGCTGGGCGGCTGCGGGCCGTACTGGCGCGGGTAGCGGTAGGCGCTGACCTGACGCGGGTTCTCCAGCGGGGTGCCGGCCTGCGCGGCGGCCAGCCAGTAGATCTGCATCACCCGTGCGTCGTCGCAGCGGCCCACTGCGGTCGCCGCGGGCAGCTGGGTGGTGTCGAAATCGCCCAGCCCGCGCGCGCGGCCGACGCAGAAGCGCCGGTAGCGCTCGCGGTCGCCGCTGCCCAGGGTGATCGCGTCGAGGTAGTTCCAGATGCGCAGCAGGCGCGGGGTGGCGCTGCCGGCGACGAAGGCGCTGATCTGCGCGTAGGCGAGCGCGGCGGCTTCCTCGATGTCCAGGTCGACCTGGCGCTCGTCGATCTCGATGACGCCGAACTGCAGGCGGCCGTCGCTGGCCCAGGCGATGGCGCCGTCGCGGCCGCTGTGCACCGGGGCGTCGGTGCGCCACACCTCGAGCATGCGCGGGCCGTGCGGCTGCAGCGGCACGCGCAGGTAGCGCGGGTCGTCGTGGTAGGGCGCGGTCTCGCCGAAGCCGAACACCGCCAGGACGCGATCCTCGGCCAGCCACTGGCTGGGGTCGGTTTCGGCGACGTAGTCCACCTGCAACTGCGGATGGCCCTGCGTGTGGTGCGGAAACTGCAGGTGCGGGCGGCTCATGGTGTATCTCCGTGCAAGGTGTCGCCGTGGAACTGTTCGCGGGCCTGGCGGCGGCGGTGGCGCCAGGCGCGCCACGCCCGCGGCAGCATCGCCACCGCGGACAGCGCATAGATGGCGCGGAACACGCGCAGGCGGCGCAGCACCGCACGGTTGTCGAAGACGTCGCCGGCGAGCATCGCCACCACCGCCTGTTCCACCTGCAGCACGTTGCGCGGCTGCGCGAACAGCTCGCGCATGGTCGGCGAGGTGAAGCGGTAGATGAACCACTTGAACTCGTCCAGGCCGCCGCGCAGGTGCCGCTCCAGGCGCCGCTGCAGCCGCGCCTCGCTGGCCGGGTCGCGCAGCGCCGCGTCGACCACGGACGCGCCGCGCTCGGCGCTGTGCATGGCCAGGTACACGCCGGAGGAGAACATCGGGTCGACGAAGGCGTAGGCGTCGCCGAGCATCAGCCAGCGCGGCCCGCTCATGCGCGTGCATTCGTAGGCGTAGTTGCCGGTGGCGTGCACCGGCGCCACGCGCTGCGCGCCGGCCATGCGCGCCACCACGTCCGGATTCAGCGCCAGCGTACGCAGCAGGAACGTCTCGCTGTCGCAGCCCTTGCGGGTCTTCATGTACTCCGGGTCGCACACCGCGCCCACGCTCATCACGTCGTCGGGCAGCGGGATCAGCCACATCCAGCCGTGCGCGTGGCGGTAGATGCTGATGTTGCCGGCGTCCTCGCCGGGGCGCCGCGCCACGCCGCGGAAATGGCTGAACAGCGCCGCCGACTGGTGCCGCGGATTGGCGCGCTTGAGCTTGAGCGTGTTGCCGAGGAAGGTGTCGCGGCCGCTGGCGTCGATCAGGTAGCGCGGCCGGTAGTGGCGCACACCGTCGGCGCCGCGCGCCTGCACCGTCGGCGTCTCGCCATCCAGCTGCACCGCCTCGACGCGCACGCCCTCGTGCACGTCGGCGCCGACCGCACGCGCCTGCGCGAACAGCACCCGGTCGAAGTCGGCGCGCGGCACCTGCAGCGCGAAGTCGGACTGCGCGCCCAGCGCATGCGCGAAACGGAAGGTGTTGTAGCCGCCGGCATCGTTGGGGAAATCGGCGCCGAGCTTGAGCACGCCGATCGCCCGCACCTGGTCGAGCACGCCCAGCCGCTGCAGGATCGGCATGTTCATCGGCAGCAGCGATTCGCCGATGTGGAAGCGCGGATGGTGGTCCTTTTCCAGCACCGTCACCCGCCAGCCGCGTTGCGCCAGCACGATCGCCGCCGCGCAGCCGGCCGGCCCCCCGCCGATCACCAGCACGTCGGGCGTGTCTGCCGCGGCGTCGCGTGCGGTGGAGGGAGGGGAAGCAACAGCGGCGGACGTCATCCTGAGGGAACCTGCGGGCGCAACGGCGGGGCGAAACGGCATGATAGCGTGCCGTTCGCGGGCCGATGGTTGCGCCGCAGCGCCCGATGCACCATCTTGTCGCACCCGTCCTTTCGCCTGGAAGCCCCTGGATGTCTTCGCAAACCGCCGCCGAACGTGAACTGGCCGAGCTGCTGGTCGAGAGCCTGAACCTGGAAGACGTCCAGCCCGGCGACATCGATCCGGAGGCGCCGCTGTTCAATACCGGCCTGGGGCTGGACTCGATCGACGCCCTGGAACTGGCGCTGGCGATCAGCAAGCGCTACGGCTTCCAGCTGCGCTCGGACAACGACGAGAACCGCCGTATCTTCGCCTCGCTGCGCGCGCTGTCGGCGCATGTCGAAGCCAACAAGACCAGCTGAGCCGGCCGACGCCGCGCCCTGGGCGCTGGCCCTGGGCGTGCTGCTGGCGCTGGCCTACTCGCCACTGGCGCACTGGGCCAATGCCGCGCACCGCCCGGACCTGGCGGTGCTGGCCGGCGCGGCGCTGGTGCTGATGGTGCTGGTGGAACCGATGGCGCGCTGGCGGCCCTGGGCCTGGGCGCTGGCGATCGCCGCGACCGCGGCGCTGGTGCCGCTGTGGCGCTCGCCGCACGCCCTGCTGCTGCTGGCCGCGCCGCCGGTGCTGTTCACCGCCTGGGTGGCCTGGTTCTTCGGGCGCAGCCTGCAGCGCGGGCGCACGCCGCTGATCACCCGCATCGTCGAGGCCCTGTACCGGCAGGCCGGCATGCCGATCACCCCGGACCAACTGCGCTACACCCGCCGCCTGACCCTGGCCTGGACCCTGCTGCTGGTCGGGCTGACCCTGCTCAACCTGCTGCTGGCGCTGTGCGCCCAGCCCAGCGGGGTGCTGGCGCAGCTGGGCCTGGCCTCGCCGCTGCCGATCAGCGATGCGCGCGCCTCGCTGTTCGCCAATCTGCTGGGCTACGGGGTCATCGGCGGCTTCTTCGTCGGCGAGTACCTGCTGCGCGGGCGCTGGTTTCCGCAGCGTCCCTACCGTAATCTGCCCGACTTCCTGCACCGGCTGGCGCGGCTGGGGCCGGTTTTTTGGCGCGATCTGTTGCGCTGACGCGCGAAGTGCAGGGGACGCAAGGGTCGTGCAGATCATCAAGGAAAACAGCAAGTTGCCGCAGGCTGGGATGCCTTCGCGCATGGCCTGGGCCGTGTGGAACGCCCTGCAACTGGCATTCACCCTGGCGCACACCGCGCTGGGCATCGTCGTCGCACTGGTGCTGTTGCGGCTGACCGGGCCGCGCCTGCCGCTGCGCATGGGCGCGCGGTTCTGGGCGCCGGTGCTGCTGTTCGGCGCCGGGGCGCGGCTGCAGGTGGAGGGCCGCGAGCGGGTGGACTGGTCGCGCAACCACCTGTTCGTCAGCAACCACCAGTCGATCATCGACATCTGCGCGCTGTTCATGGCGCTGCCGGTGCCGCTGCGCTTCCTGCTCAAGGACGAGATGCTGAAGGTGCCGTTCGTGAACTGGTATGCGCGCGCGACCGGCATGCTGTTCCTGGACCGCGACAGCCGCCGCGCCGGGGCGATGATGCGGCGCGAGGCGGCGGCGCTGCTGCGCCGTGGCCAGGACCTGTGCCTGTTCCCGGAAGGCACCCGCAGCCGCAGCGGCGCGCTGGCCGAGTTCAAGGCCGGGTTGCTGCAGGCCGCGATCGACGCCGGGGTGGACGTGGTGCCGGTGGCGCTGGACGGGGCGGGCAAGGTACTGCCGCCGACCAGCCTGTTCCGGGTGCGGCCCGGCGTCATCCGGGTGCGGATCGGCACGCCGATCCGGGTGAACGGCGAGGACGGCCCGCTGAACCGCCAGCAAGTGACCCAGCGCGCGCACCAGGCCGTCCGTGCCATGCTCGAACCCAGGATATGAGTCGCCCGTATGCAATTCGTCGTACCGCATGATCATCCCAGCCTGCCCGGCCACTTCCCGGGCCGCCCGGTGGTGCCCGGCGTCGTGGTGCTGGACCACGTGCTGCAGGCCGTGGAGGCGGCGCACGGCGCGCGCGCGCCGCTGCGCCTGCCGCAGGTGAAGTTCGTGCAGCCGCTGTTTCCCGGCCAGCCGGCGCGGGTGGAACTGGACGGCGCCGCACCGCGCTGGCGCTTCCGCGTGCTGCGCGGCGAGGACCTGCTGGTCAGCGGCGAACTCAACGCCGAGGCGGCGCCGTGAGCGCCGGTTGGAAGCACCGCCCGGAAGGCGGCGGCCGCTTCGCCCTGTGGCTGATCCGCAGCATCGCCCGTTATGGCGGCCGTGCCGTCGGCCGCCTGCTGCTGTACCCGATCACCCTGTACTTCCTGCTGGTGCGCGGCCCGGAGCGACGCGACTCGCGGCACTACCTGAGCCGTGTGTTCGACCGCCCGGCCACGTTGCTGGAGGTGGCCCGGCACATCCACACCTTCGCCTCCACCATCCTCGACCGGGTGTTCATGCTGTGCGGGCAGATGCACCGGTTCCGGGTGCAGATCCGCGGCCTGGACCAGTTGCACACGCAGATGGACCGCGGCCGCGGCGTGCTGATCTTCGGCTCGCACCTGGGCAGCTTCGACGCGCTGCGGGTACTGGCCACCGAGCGCCCGGACGTGCAGGTCAAGGTGGTGCTGGACAAGGCGCACAACCCGGCGATGACCGAACTGCTCGGCGCGCTGAACCCGCAGCTGGCCGCCAACATCATCGACGCCGGCATGGACAGCACCTCCATCGTCATGGCGATCAAGCAGGCCACCGACGAGGGCGCGCTGGTCGCGCTGCTGGTGGACCGGCCGCGCCCGGAGGATCCGGCGCTGCCGGCCGCGTTCATCGGCCAGGGCGCCCTGTTCCCGACCTCGCCGTGGCTGATCGCCGCCGCGCTCAAGGTGCCGGTGGTGCTGGCGTTCGGGCTGTACCGCGGCGGCAACCGCTACGAGCTGGTGTTCGAGACCTTCAGCGAAGGCCTGGACCTGCCGCGCCGGCAGCGTGCGCCGGTGCTGGCCGCGCTCATCCGCGATTACGCCGCCAGGCTGGAGCATTACACCCGCTCCGCGCCCTACAACTGGTTCAACTTCTACGACTTCTGGAACAACCGCCATGCCGATGCGCCGCACCTTGCCGTGGATGCTGATACTGCTGTGCAGCGCCGCACCGCTGAGCGCCGCATCGCCTGAGGCGCCGGACGCCGACTGGATCCTGCAGAAGCTGGCGCGGCCGGCACCGGTCAGCACCGCCTTCGTCGAGCTGCGCGGCTCGGCGCTGCTGAAGGCGCCGCTGCGGGTGCAGGGCGAGTACCGCCGCCCGGACGCGCAGACGCTGGTGCGCGAGGTCACCGCGCCTTACCACGAGACCACCACGCTGCGTGGCGGCGAGGCCACGCTGGAGCGCGACGGCAAGCCGCCGCGGCGCTTCTCGCTGGCGCGCGTGCCGGAACTGGCCGGCCTGCAGAGCGGTTTCGGCGCGTTGCTGTCCGGCGACCGCGCGCTGCTGCAGCAGCAGTTCAACATCAGCAGCAGCGGCACCCGCGAGCGCTGGCAGCTGCAGTTGCAGCCTAAGGATCCGGCCATGGCCGCGCACGTGCGCAGCCTGCACCTGTACGGCCGTGGCGCCGAACTGCGCTGCATCGAGACCACCCCGGCCAAGGGCGACGTGCAGCGCACCCTGCTGGCCGGTGCCGCGCAGGCCGCCGGCGCCGTTGCCGACGGCGCCGCGCTGACCGCGCTGTGCCACGGCGACGCGGCGTGATCCCCGCACGAGGCGCCCGCCGGCAGCGTGCTGCCGGCCCGACGGCTGCGCGTGCGGCGGCTGATCGCACGGCGCAGGGCGGCGTGGGGATGCAGCGATGAAGCGAGCCCTCAGTTCGAAGATGCGCATCTCGCTGGCGCTGCTGTGGCTGGCACTGCTGACCGTGGCCGGGATCTGGCTGGGCAATGCGCTGCAGGTGTCGGGCGATCTTCGTAAATTCATGCCGGAAGCCCGCACTCCCGCGCAGAAACTCCTGCTCGACGAACTCGGCGAAGGCCCTGGCTCGCGGCTGCTGCTGATGTCGCTGTCCGGGGCCGATCCGGCCACGCTGGCCAAGCAATCGCAGGCGCTGCATGCCGAACTGGCCGCGCAGCACGACGTGTTCGAACTGGTCGCCAACGGCGCCGACGCCGGCCTGGACGCGATCCCGCCACGCCTGCTGCCGTACCGCTATCTGCTCAGCGACAGCTTCGATGCCAGGCCGCTGGATGCGCCGACCCTGCGCGATGCGCTGCAGGCACGGTTGCAGGACCTGGGCTCGCCGGCGGCGGCGATGGTGGAGCCGTTGCTGCCGCGCGAT
Source organism: Xanthomonas sp. LMG 12461 (assembly GCF_009192935.1). NCBI lineage: Bacteria > Pseudomonadati > Pseudomonadota > Gammaproteobacteria > Lysobacterales > Lysobacteraceae > Xanthomonas > Xanthomonas sp. LMG 12461. The sequence goes on along the minus strand of NZ_NQYT01000060.1, from coordinate 37,204 downwards.
CCCACCCTGGAAGTGCTGCACCTGGCCGAGAGCCTGCAGCCGGCCGGCGGCCCGCAGCAGCGCGACGGGGTGTGGTTCGACCGCGCCGGCAAGGACGCGCTGCTGGTCGCGCAGACCCGTGCCGCCGGCTTCGACCCCACCGGCCAGCAGCGCGCGGTGGATGCGATCCATGCCGCCTTCGCCAAGGTCAACGCCGGCACCGGCAGCACGCTGACCCTGACCGGCCCCGGCGCGTTCTCGGTGGAGATCGGCGGGCGCACCCAGAACGAGGCGCAGTGGATCGGCACCCTGGATACGGTGGGGCTGATCGTGCTGCTGCTGGTCGCCTACCGCAGCTGGAAGATCCCGGTGCTGGGCGTGCTGCCGCTGGCCAGCGCCGGACTGGCCGGGCTGGGCGCGGTTGCGCTGCTGTTCGATGGCGTGCACGGCATCACCGTGGCGTTCGGCTTCACCCTGATCGGCGTGGTCCAGGACTACCCGATCCATCTGTTCAGCCATCAGCGCCCGGGCCTGGATCCACGCGAGAACGCGCGCCATCTCTGGCCGACGCTGGCCACCGGCGTGGTCTCCACCTGCATCGCCTACGTCACCTTCCTGTTCTCCGGCGTGGACGGCCTGCGCCAGTTGGCGGTGTTCACCATCGCCGGCCTGCTGGTGGCGGCGCTGACCACGCGCCTGCTGCTGCCGGCGCTGATCGACCCCTCGCCGCGCGACCATGCCGATTCGCCGATGCTGGAGCGGCTGTGGCGCGGCATCGCGCGGCTGCCGCGGCCGCGCTGGTCGCTGCTGCCGCTGGCCCTGCTGGCGGCCGCGGTGATCGTGTTCGCGCCGGGGCCGTTCTGGCAGAACGACCTGTCCAAGCTGACCCCGGTGCCAGCCGACGGCCTGGCCCGCGACGCGCACCTGCGCCAGGAACTGGGTGCGCCCGACGTGCGTTACGTGCTGGCGTTGCCGGCGGCCTCGGCCGAGGCTGCGCTGGCCGCGTCCGAACGCCTGCGCCCACGCCTGGATGCGCTGGTGGCGCAGGGCGAGCTGGCCGGCTACGACATGGCCGCGCGCTACCTGCCCAGCGCCGCCACCCAGCGCCGGCGCCAGGCCGCTCTGCCCGATCCGGCGCAGGCGCAGGCGATCACCGCCGCCGCGGTCGCCGCCACGCCGTTCCGCGCCGATGCCTTCGCGCCGTTCCTGGCCGACCTGCAGGCCGCACGCAGTGCGCCGCTGCTGACCGCGCGCGATCTGCATGGCACGCCGCTGGCGACGCCTGTCGGCGGCCTGCTGCTGGAGCGCGCGGACCGCACCACCGCGCTGGTGTCGCTGACCGGGCTGCGCGATCCGTCGCAGCTGGCGCGCGCGGTGCAGGGCAGCGGCGCGCAACTGCTGGACCTGAAGGACGCCTCCGAGTCGCTGGTCGCCGCCTACCGCGGCCGCGTGCTCACCGCGCTTGGCGTGGCCGCGGTGCTGCTGGCGCTGACCGTGGCGATCGCCTTGCGCACGCCGCGGCGGATCGCACGCGTGCTGCTGCCGATGGCGCTGACCACGCTGCTGATCCTGGCGATCCTGCGCGGCTGCGGGGTCGAGCTGAACCTGTTCCACCTGATCGCGCTGATCCTGGCCGCCGGCCTGGGCCTGGACTACGCGCTGTTCTTCGACCACGCCGGCGACGACCGCGCCGACCAGTTGCGCACCCTGCATGCGCTGATCGTGTGCAGCCTGATGACCCTGCTGGTGTTCGCGCTGCTGGCCGCCTCCAGCATCCCGGTGCTGCGCGCGATCGGCAGCACCGTGGCGCTGGGCGTGCTGTTCAATTTCGTGCTGGCGCTGCTGATTTCGCGCGAGACCGCCAGCGAGGCCCGGGAGAGCCGCCATGCACACTGAACCCTTGCACGGGCGCGACGCCATCGCCGCGCTGGTCCCGCACCAGGGCCTGATGTGCCTGTGGGAACAGGTGGTGGCCTGGGACGCGCAGCGCGTGGTGTTGCGCAGCGTTGCCCATCGCCAGGCCGCGCATCCGCTGCGCAGCGGCGATCGGCTGCGCGCGCTGCACCTGTGCGAGTACGGTGCGCAGGCGATGGCGGTGCACGGTGGCCTGCTCGGTCGCGCCGCGGGCACGCCGGTGCGGCCGGGCATGCTGGTGGCGCTGCGCGGGGTGCAGTTGCACGTCGCCGAACTGCAGGATCTGCCGGGTCCGATCGAAGGCGAGGCCGAGGTGCTGCTGCAGGCCGAGGACAGCCAGCAGTACGCCTTCCGCATCAGCCATGCCGGGCAGTTGCTGGCCGAGGGCCGCGCGACGGTGATGCTGGGCGCGGCGTGACCGCTTAGGCGTCGACGGCCCAGCAGGCGCGGCTTGCCGAAGATCCAGGCTTGGAAGGCGTCGGGACTGACGTCCTTCCCACAGTGCACCCAGGCAACGCACAGGCGCATTCCTGCAGGTGCCGTTTCGCGGTGTCGTGGGTCATCGATCGCGATAGGTTTCCACGATAACGTCCGCCCGCGGCTGCTGCGGCGTCGGACGGGGTGCCCGCGGTGCGCGACGAGTCGTTAGGATGGCGGCCCTGTCCCTTTGCCCAAGGAACCACGATGTCCCAGCCTGCTTCCCCGCGCCGCGCCCTGGTCACCGGCGGCAGCGGCGATCTCGGTGGCGCGATCTGCCGTGCCCTGGCCGCGCAGGGCCTGCACGTGATCGTGCACGCCAATGCCAACGTCGCGCGCGCCGCCGCGGTGGTGGAGGCGATCGTCGCCGCCGGCGGCAGCGCCGAGGCGGTGGCGTTCGACGTGGCCGATGCGCAGGCCAGCGCGCAGGCGCTGGCGACGCTGCTGGAGGCCGGCCCGATCCAGGTGCTGGTCAACAACGCCGGCATCCACGACGACGCGCCGATGGCGGGCATGAGCGCGGCGCAGTGGCACAAGGTCATCGACGTTTCGCTGCACGGCTTCTTCCACGTCACCCAGCCGCTGCTGCTGCCGATGGCGCGCACGCGCTGGGGCCGCATCGTCAGCGTGTCCTCGGTGTCGGCGGTGCTGGGCAACCGCGGGCAGACCAACTACGCCGCGGCCAAGGCGGCGCTGCACGGCGCCAGCATGTCGCTGGCGCGGGAAATGGCCAGCCGCGGCATCAGCGTCAACGTGGTCGCACCGGGCGTGATCCAGGGTGCGATGGCCGACAGTGCCTTCCCGCCGGAGGCGATCAAGCAGATGGTCCCGGCCGGGCGTCCCGGCAAGCCGGAGGAAGTGGCGGCGTTGGTCGCCTTCCTGTGCTCGGACGCGGCCGCCTACATCAACGGCCAGGTCATCGGCATCAACGGCGGCATGGGCTGACCGCCTCGAAAACGACGCGGCCGTTGCACCGCCATGCCGGCGGCGCAACGGCGGCGTGCGCTCAGCGGCAGACGAAGCTGGACGCCGCCTCCACGTCGCCGCCGACGTAGCGCGCCACCTGCGGATACGGGCACAGCGGACGGCTGCGCTGGCTGCTCCAGCTGGCCGGCACCTCGTTGTTGGGCGCGGCGCTGCCGCTGCCGCGTGCGCTGGCGACGATCGCGGCCGGCGCCTGGCCCTGCTCGACCCAGGCCACCAGTGGGGTCAGCGCATCGAACTGGTCGGTAGCCGGTCCGCCGGCGCAATGCGCCATGGCCGGCACCGCGAACAGGCGCGCGTAGCTGGCGGCGTCGGCATCGGCGGTGCGCAGGCGGTCGTACCAGGCTGCGGTATCGGCGAAGGAGAAAATGCCGTCGCCGGTGCCGTGGTAGATCAGCAGCTTGCCGCCGCGCTTCTTCAGCGTGGTCAGCCGGGTCTCGTTCGGCGGGGTCATGTACGACCACGCCGATTCGCCAAAGGCACCGGCCGTGGCGAAGATCTTCGGCGCGTCGCGGTCCATGTCGAACTGCAGCGCATAGCGCTTCAGATCCTGCAGCACCGCCGGATCCTCCGGCGGGGTGACGAAGCCGAAGGCCACCGAGCCGGGCACCAGGGTCAGCGAGGCGTCCTGTCGCCAGCCGGCCCAGTCGCCGCTGGCGATGCCCGGGTCGTAGGGAAAGGGCGCGTACAGCGGCGTGCCGGCGCTGTTGCGCGCGCCGGCGTGGATGGCGCCGAGCGCGCGCTTCTGCGCCGGGGTCAGGCATTGGCCGGTGCGCCCGGCGCTGCCGCAGGTGGCGACATCGCGGTTCAGGTCGAAGCGGCGCTGGCAGGCGAGCACGTCCTGCACCATGCCGTCGCGCACCCCGTCCAGCGCATCGCAGGTGGCGACGATGCGCTCGGCCACCAGGCTGCGCTCGGCGGCGGTCAGGCCGCTGCGTGTATCGCTGCCACCGGCCAGTGCCGCCAGTTGCTGGGCCGCGGCCAAGTCCGCGATCGCCGCCTTGGGCAGATGGAACCCGGGGTCGCCGACCAGGATGCCGTCGTAGTCCTGCGCGTCGCGCGCGGCGGCGACCATGCCATGGCGGCCGCCGTTGGAGCAGCCGCCGAAGTAGCTGTAGTCCGGCGCCTTGCCGTAGGCGATCTGCACCACGCGCTTGGCCATCGGCGTCAGCGCCTGCACCGCCTGGTAGCCGTAATCCAGGCGCGCCTGCGGATCGCGGCCGAACAGCGGGTTCTGCGCATTGCTGTGCCCGGCATCGGAACTGATGACCGCAAAGCCCATGCGCAGCGGGTTGTCGCGCTGGCCGCCGCCGCCGATGTCGCCAAGCGCCGGGACCACGTTGCCGTCCAGGCCGCCGTTGGCCTGGTAGAAGAAGCGCCCGTTCCATGCCGCCGGCAGGCGCATCTCGAAGCCGATCGCATAGGACTGGCCGTCCGTGCCGACGCGTTCGTGCATCAGCCCGGTGATCTGGCAGTGCGCACCGATCGGCTGGCCGGCCACCTGCAGGGTGTCGGCGGCCACGCTGCGCACCGCGGTGAAGCGGGTGCCGGGATAGGCGAGCCGGCTCGCCAGCGCGTCGCACGACTGCTGCAGCGGTGCCGGCGCGGCCGGTGCGCGCGCGGTCGTCTGCGCATGTGCGGTGGAGGCGGCGGCGAGAGCGGCCAACGGCAGGGCCAAGGCGAGCAGCGTGGAGCGCATGGAATTCTCCTGGAGGACGCGCCGGGCGCGGCGGGCCTGTGTCGCGCCGGTGGCGCCAGGGCGTCAACCGCCGAGCGTGCGAAAACCCGAATGCGCGGGCGATATTCGCCCCATGTGACGCGTGCCGCGCAATTGCGCGCTCGCCTGGCGCCTCGCGGCGGGGAAGCGAAGCGCGCGTTGTTGCAGGGCGGCATGGCCCTGCGCGTGGATCAGGCGGCGTCCGCGTACCAGGCCGGCGACAGCACCGGCAGCGGCGTCGCCGCGTCGCGGCAGGCCTCCAGCAGGCCGTGGTCGGCCAGCGTGGGATGCTGCTGGCGGGCGCGCGCCAGGATCTCTCCGGCCAGTTCCGCCATGCGCGCGACGTTGCCGTGCAGGCGGGCGACGAAGGCGACATCGTCCAGCCGGTCGCTCAGGGCGCGGTTGAGTTCGTGGAACCAGCCGATCAGGTACTGGTCCAGCAGGCGTCCGTCGGCCACCGCCGCGGCCTGCGCGCGGTTGGCCGCGCCCCAGTCGCGCAGCAGCGCCTGCATGCCCAGGTTGAGCGCGCTGGCCTGCTGCAGCGCCGGGCGCAGCCGGCCCAGCACGGCCAGGTCGGCGATGCGGTCGGTGCAGTACAGCGGCGCCAGCAGCGACCAGTAGTAGGTGTAGTCCCAGATCACCTTGACCGGCATCACCTGGGCATCGCCGAACAGCGGGTACTGGTCCTGGTAGAGGGTCAGGGTGTTCTCGTAGAAGGAGAAGTACAGCTGCTGGTAAAGCTCGGCATACGGCGCGATGTCGCGCCCGGCGCGCTCGCGCCCGATCAGTTCGCAGATGTAGGTGTTGCTGATGGCGATAAAGTCGCTGCCCGGGGAATAGAACGGATCCAGGAACACGCCGGCCTCGCCGGTCAGCGCCCAGCGCTGTGCCGAGAACACCTGCTTGCAGCCGTAGGAGAAGTCGCGCAGGAACAGGAAATCCTGCACCGTGTGCTCGCTGCGCTCCAGCGTGCTGGCCACCTGCGGCTGGTGCGTGCGCAGCCAGTCCATCGCCTTGGCGTGGGTGTTCATGGTCTCGAGCGGATGCAGGGCGGCATCGCAGACGATGCCCAGCGAATGCGCGCCGGAGGACAGCGGGATCAGCCAGAACCAGTAGCCGGGGCCGCACATGTGGTTGGTCGAGCGCCAGCGGTCCGGCGGCGTGCAGCGCTGCAGCCAGGCGCTGTCCTGCGACCAGCCGTTGGGATCGACCAGCCCGTCCACCCGCCACCACACCGCGTTGGCCTGGTGCGCGTTGTCCTGGGCCAGGCCGAGCTTGCGCTTGAGCAGGCCGGCGCGGCCGCTGGCGTCGATCACCCAGCGCGCCTGCAGGCTGGCCTCGGCGCCGTCGCGGCTGTAGCGCACGCAGTGGTCGCCGTCGTCCTCGGCCAGGTCGACGCCGCGCACCGTGCTGCCGTCGAGGAACTCCACGCCCATCTCTCGCGCGCGCTGCCCGAGAAAATTCTCGAAGCGGCCGCGGTCGATCTGCCACGACGGGGTGGGCAGCAACTGGCTCACCCCCAGCTCGGTGCACTGGTCGATGTCGGTGCGCCGGTCGGAGAAGAAGAAGCGGAAGCCGAACTTGCGGATCTGTTCGGCATCCAGGTGCTCGCGCAGGCCCAGCACCTCGGCGAAGTAGTGCGCGCCGATCTCCACCGAGGACTCGCCGACCTTGAACGCGGCCTCGCGTACCGGGTGCGCGCGCCGTTCCAGCACGCGGATGCGCAGCTGCGGGTCGCGCTGGCGCAATTGCAGCGCCAGGGTCAGCCCGGCCAGCCCGCCGCCCAGAATCGCCACATCCGCCTGCGCTGCCTTCATGTCGTCTTTTCCTTGGCGACGGCCAGGGGGGCCGTGTCGAGGGTGCCGTCGATGTCGTCGATCAGCACCGGGTTGGCGCGGGTGCGCCGGTACTCGCGCACCACGTGCCCATAGGTCCACACCTGCACGATCACGTGCGAGGTGATCTTCCACAGATCGCGCACCAGCCGGAAGTGGCTCTTGCGGAACGTGCCCGGGGTCTGGTTGGCGTAGCGGGTCTCGATCGGCACCGCCACCACCCGCGCGCCGGCCTGGCGCGCCGCGGAGATCAGCAGTTGCGCCTCGAACACGAAGCCCTCGCCGGGCACGTCGGGCAGGGTGTAGACCGACTGCGGGTACAGGCGCTGGCCGCTCTGGCTGTCGACCAGGCGGAAGCCACAGCCCCAGGCGATGCCCCAGTCGCCGAAATCGTTGCCGATGCGGCGGATCGGCGGCTGGCTGGCGCGCTTGCGCAGGCGCGCGCCCACGATCACGCAGCCGGGATGGCGGTTGGCCGCGGCCAGCAACCGCGGGAAGTCGGCGGCGCTGTGCTGGCCGTCGCCGTCCATGGTCATCACCGCGCGCGCGCCCAGGCGCTGCGCCTCAGCAAAACCGCTGCGCAACGCCGCGCCCTTGCCGCGGCGTTGCGGATGGCGCAGCAGGGTCACCGGCAGGTCGGCGATGCAGTCGCTGGTGCCGTCGTCGGAGCCGTCGTCGACCACGATCACCCGCGGGCAGTGCGCCAGCGCGTCGCTGACCACCTCGCGGATGCGCAGCCGTTCGTTGAGGGCCGGAATCAGGATCGCGGCGTCGGCGGCGCTCAGCGGCGTGCGGCTCATGCGCGCAGCTCCACCTGCAGGCAGCGGCCGCCGCCGGCATCGAGCACGCAACCGCTGCTGCCCAGCGCCAGCGCGTCGAACAGCGGCAGCATCGGCGCCATCGCGTTGCCCGCGACATGCCGCGCCAGCGCGCCATCGCCGACCGGCGCGGTGCCGTCGCGCAGTTGTACCTGCAATTGCGGCTTGCCGTCGCGCGCGCCCGCGCTCAGCACCAGCGCGCCGCCGAGCAGGCCCTCGCTGCGCGCGATCCGGCCCAGCGCCCCCACCGAGCGGCTGTCGTAGCCGACCAGCAGCACCGCGTCTTCGCCCGCGGCCAGTTGCGACAGCGCTTCCAGCAGTCCCTGCGCGAAACTGCCGCTGTGCGCGCTGATCGCGGTCGCCGCGGCGGTGGCGCCGGCGCCGATGGTCCAGTAGCCGGCGGCGGCGTTGTGCACCGAGTTGTGGAACTTGGTCGGCGACACCGACAGCGGTTCGCTGGCCAGGGTGGTGCACATGTAGTCGGTGATCGCCAGGTCGCCGTGGGTGGAGGTGAACACCGACGGCAGCGTGGCCGGGTCGCGGCCGGCGTCCTGGCAGGCGGCCAGCGCCGCGTCCAGCGACACCGCCACCGTGTCCGGCGCGCGGCGGCGCTCGTTCGGCGCCAGCAACTGCGGCGAGGGCCGGCCGGGCGTCTCCAGCGGCGCGCCTTCGCCGCGCGCGAACGCCTGTGCCAGCGTCCATCCGGGCAGGCCGGGCGCCCAGAACCCGATGCCTTCGATCGTCGCGCTCAGCATGGGCGTGCTCATGCGCGGCCGAACAGCAGCGAGCAGTTGTTGCCGCCGAAGCCGAAGGAGTTGTTCATCGCGTAGCGGACCTGTGCATGGGCGGTGGCGAAGCGGATCTGCGGGCCGCAGGCGGGGTCGGGCAGTTCGCTGTTGAGGGTGCCGGGCAACAGGCCGTGGCGCAGCGCCAGCAGGGCGAACACCGACTCGACGATGCCGGCGGCGCCGAGTGTGTGCCCGGTCCAGGCCTTGGTCGAACTGGCGTGCAGGGTCGGCGGAAACAATGCCGCCACCGCGGCCGCCTCGACGCTGTCGTTGGCCGGGGTCGCGGTGCCGTGCAGGTTGAGATACCCGACCTCGGCCGGGTCCACGCCGGCGCGCTGCAACGCGCCGCGCATCGCCAGGCCGGCGCCCAGCCCTTGCGGATGCGGCGCGGACATGTGGTGGGCGTCGCTGGATTCGCCGTAGCCGCACAGCAGCGCCTGCGCCGGCGGCGCGTCGGCGGCATCGGCGCGTTCCAGCAGCGCGTAGCCGCCGGCCTCGCCCAGCGACAGTCCGACCCGGCGCACGTCGAACGGCCGGCATGGTTCCGGCGACACCACCTGCAGCGAGTTGAAGCCGAACAGCACGCTGCCGCACAGCGTGTCCACGCCGCCGACCAGGGCCGCATCGACCACGCCGGCGGCGATCAGCCGTGCGGCCTGGGCGAACACCTTGGCGCTGGACGAGCAGGCGGTGGCGACGGTGATGCACGGGCCGCGCAGGCCGGTGGCGGCGCGCACGAAATCGCCGAGCGAATGCGGGGTGTGCACGATCGGCCGGTCCAGGTCGGCCGGCATGCGCGGACCCTCCGCATCGTGCTCGAGCCGGGTGTAGGCCTCCTCGCTGGCGCCGATGCTGGAGGTGGAGGTGCCCATCACCACCGCCACCCGTTCGGCGCCGTGCCGTTGCGCCGCGGCGGCCACGGCCGCGGCCATGCCGTCCTGCTGCAGGGCGAGCCAGGCCAGGCGGTTGTTGCGGCATTCCCACGCGGCCAGGGCCTCCGGCAGCGCGGCGGTTTCCAGCGCGTCCACCCGGCCGATCCAGCATTCCAGCGGTTGCGGACCGAAGTCGTTGCGACGCAGGCCGCTGCGGCCCTCGCGCAGCGCCGCGGCCTGGGCGTGCAGTCCGCTGCCGAGCGCGTTGGTCGCGGTGTAGGCGCGGATGGCCACCGGGGCCATGCGGGGCGACGAGGACGCTTCGGTCACGCGGTATTCCATACAAGGACAATCGCCGCAGTATATCGACGCATTCGGTCATGCCGTGAAACACCCACGACGCGAACGTGAATAGCGCCCGCGCCCGGATCCGTTCAGCGCAGGGCCGGCGTGCGCTTTCGCCGCTGGCGCATTTCCTCCACAATCGCTTGCCTTTCCACGCCAGGCGCACGCCACGGGCATGCAAGCCTACGTCTACAAAAGCCAACGCAAGCCGGACACCTATCTGTATCTCGCCGCCCGCGACGACTTCGGCCGTCTGCCGCCGGCGCTGCTGGCGTCGCTGCAGCCGCTGGCGTTCGTGCTCGAGGTGGCGTTGACCGCCGAACGCACGCTGGCCCGCGCCGATCCGGCCGCGGTGCGCGCCAACCTCGCCGGCTGCGGCTTTCATCTGCAATTGCCGCCGTCCCTGTCCGGCACCACCGATCGACACGATGACTGACTCTTTCCTCCGCGCGCGTGCGCCGATGCTCGCCGCCGCCCTGGGCGCGGTGCTGGCGCTGGCCGCCGGAATCGGCCCGCTGGCCGCCGCCCTGGGCGCATGGCTGGCGCAACCGGCGTTCGCGCTGGCGCTGTCCTGGCACCGTGGCAGCCGGCCGCGCCCACGCGCGGCGCGCGATCTGGTCGGCGCGGCGGTGCCGCTGCTGGTGCTGTGGGCCGGCGGCATGGCGCTGGTCGCGGTGCTGGTGGCCTGGCCGCTGGCGGCGCTGCACGACAGCGGCAGCCTGGCCGCCGCGTTGGCGCTGAGCGTGGCCGCCAGTGCCGCGCTGCTCGGGCTGTGGCGGACCTGGCCGCTGTGGCACGGCAGCGATGCCGAGGGCGGCCCGCTGGGCGCGCGCTGGCAGGCGCTGGCGCAGCAGGACGTGCAGGCCTGGCGCGGGCTGGCGGTGGCCGCGCTGGTATTGGTGCTGGCCGGGCTCGGCGTGGTGCTGGCCTGGCCGGGACTGCTCGCCGAGGCCGCACGCTGGCCGCTGGCGCTGGCCTATGCGCTGCTGTCGCCGCTGCTGCACGCCGGCCTGCAACGGGTGGCGCCGCCGCAGACGCTGACCCCGCCGGTGTCCTCGGCCGACCTGTTCGCCGAACTCAGCGCCACCGCCGCGCCGCGCGCGGACGAGCCGCCGCCGGCGCAGGACGAACTGCATGCGGCGCTGTACGACGCCGCCCGCGGTGGCCGCGTCGATCGCGCGCTGCAACTGCTGCAGGCCGGCGCCGATCCGCACGCGCTGCCCGCCGCCGAGTGGCGCGACCAGCGCAGCCTGCCGGTGCTGGCCGCGGTGCTGCCGGACCTGCGCCTGTTGCGCGAACTGATCGTGCGCGGGGTCGACGTCAATCGCCCGCACCTGGGCATGACCCCGCTGCTGGCCGCCACCCGCGACAGCTGGCATGGCCGCCCGGAGGCGGTGATGACGCTGCTCGCCAACGGCGCCGATCCGCGCGCCAGCGACGGCGACGGCAACACCCCGCTGCATCACGCCGCGCGCAGCTCCGACCCGGGCGTGGCCGCGCTGCTGCGCGACGCCGCCGCCGAACTGGACGCGGCCAACCGCGACGGCCTGACCCCGCTGGCGGTGGCCTGCCAGGTCGGCAACTGGCGCATGGCCAAGTTCCTGCTTGAGCGCGGCGCCAAGCCGGAGCCGGCCGAGGCCAGCCCGGTACTGCTGGCCGCAGCCGGTACCGAGGAAGACGATCCGGCCGGCGTGCAGTTGCTGCTCAAGCACAAGGCGCGGGTCGACGCGCGCGATCGCCAGCGCCGCAGCGCATTGCACGAGGCGGCGCTGGCCGGCCACGTGGAGATCGTGCAGGCCCTGCTCGGCGCCGGCGCCAACCTGGAAGCGCGCGATGCGCTGGGTCGCACGCCGTGGCTGGAAGCCGCCCGCCACGGCCGCGTGGCGGTGCTGGAACGGCTGCTGCCGCACAAGCCTGACCTGGTTGCGGTCGATGGCGATGGCCGCAACGCGATCCTGCTGGCCTGCACCGCCGACCACGTCGCCCCCGGGCTGATCCGGCGCCTGCTGGAGCTGGGCGTGGCGCCGGCGCAGCCGGACCAGAGCGGCCGCCGCGCCGTCGACCTGGCCGCCGAGGCCGGGCGCTGGGCGATCGTGTCCGCGCTGGACCCGGACTATCCGCTGCCGGCCGCGGTCAGCGACGGTCAGGGCGAGACCGGCCCGGCCGGACTGCCCGACCGGCCGCCGCTGGAACTGCTGCGCGAAGGCCTGCAACTGGGCCAGCCGCGCGACGGCCTGGCCGCGCTGGCGCGGCTGTGTGCGGCCGAGGAACTGGGCGCGCTGCTGCACGAGCCGCCGCTGGCCTTGAACGCGCAGGCGGTGGACTGGCTGCTGGCGCATGGCGCCGAGCCGGAGGTGCTCGATGCCTGCGGCGACACCCCGATGTTCGCGCTGCTCTCGCGCGGCGTGGAGGCGGTGCCCAGCCTGCAGGCGATGCTGCGCCACGGCGTGTCGCCGGCCGGCCGCGGCGGCCTGACCCGCCTGCTCGCCGCCTGCGCGCAGCACGATCACGCGTCGCGCGCGCTGGAACAGTTCGCCCTGGAACTGCTGGAGCGCGGCGCCGATCCGTTCGCGCCGTCGCCGGCCGGCGATCCGCCGCTGTCGCTGGCGGTGCGGCTGGGCTGGCTGCGGCTGCAGCTGCAGTTGCTCGAGCGCGGCGCCGACCGCGAGGCGCGCGACAGCCACGGCATGACCGCGCTGCACCTGGCCGCCGCGCTGGGCCGCGAGGCCTCGCTGAAACTGCTGATCCAGCAGGGCGCCTCGCCGGATGCGCGCGCCGCCGACGGCCAGACCCCGCTCGGCGTGGCCCTGGCCAGCGGCCGCCGCGACCTGGCCGACTGGCTGGACTGGCGCACCTGGCCGCTGCCGCGGCGCCCGCTGCGCGAGGCCGACGTGCCGGCCGCGGCGATGGTCGGCGACGCCGAGGCGATCCGCCGCCTGATCGACCTCGGCCTGCCGGTGGATGCGGTGGACGCGCAGGGCTGCACCGCATTGCTGCGCGCCGCTGGCGGCGGCCATGCCGAGGCGGTGAAACTGTTGCTGTCGCGCGGCGCTGATCTGCAGCACGCCGCGGCCAGCGGCGCCACGCCGCTGTCGGCGGCGGTGAGCATGCGCCAGACCGAGATCGTCGCGGCATTGCTGCAGGCCGGCGCGCAGATCGAACACCGCCTGCCGGGCGGGGTCACCGTGCTGATGCTGGCCTGCGCGCTGGGTCTGCCGGACATCGCCGCGCGGCTGCTGGCCGCCGGTGCCGACGTGCATGCCGGCGACGCCCAGCAACTGGCCCCGCTGCACTGCGCCGCGCTGTACGGCTTCACCGCGCGCGACAAGTCGCGCCTGCTGGCGCTGCTGGACACGCTGCTGCTGGCCGGCGCCGAGGCCGACCGCGGTTCCGCCGGCGGGGTGACGCCGTTGCTGTTGCTGCTGGGCGCGCGCGCCGAACCGGGCACGGCCTGCGAGGAGCCGGTGGTGCTGGCCGGCGTCGAGCGCCTGCTCGACGAGGAGGTCAGCCTGGAGGTGCAGGATCCGCGCGGCTTCGGCCCGCTGCACCTGGCCGCGCTGCACGGCCTGCCGCTGCTGGTGCAGCGCCTGCTGCGCGCCGGCGCCGATCCGGAACTGCGCGATACCTTGAACCGCACCCCGCGCGAGATCGCGGTGATGCGCGGCTTCGTCGACGTCGCCGGGCAGTTCCAGCCGGCGCTGCCGGGAGTGTCGTCGATGGCGCGGTTCCTGCGCGAAAGCCGCTAGCGCTCTTCCTTCTCCCACCGGGAGAAGGTGGCCCGGAGGGCCGGATGAGGGTCGGGCGCCGCCTCGCCTCGCCCATTGCACCGCGCCTCGTGCCGCACCCTCACCCCAACCCCTCTCCCGGTGGGAGAGGGGCTTGCGGTCTCGCGCCGCACCGCCGTGCAACATCCAGCAAAAAAATGCCCGCCGGAAGGCGGGCGAACTGCGTCATGGTAGGCACGTCGCTGCTTTCGGAACCGCTGCGGGAGGTTCTCCTCCCGCGCACGTGGCGCGGCGGCGAACGGCGCCGCCGCGCGATCGGGCGTTACTGCCGCCCGACCAGGGTCAGGCCGCTGTAGCTGCCGCTCAGGCGCACGTAGTAGGTCGTGGCGCTGGACGGGGTGAGGCGCACCGCCTGGGTGGTGCCGGCACGGGTGGAACGCGCGTCGTAGCTGCTGCTGGTCGGCGTCTTGCCCGCCGACACGTACATCGCCACGTTGCCGGTGCCGCCGAAGGTCATGAAGCTGACCACCGTGCCGGCCGCGGCCTGGAAGCTGTACAGCGCATCGCCGCCCTGGCTGCCGATGCCGCGCATCTCCACCTTGTTGACCAGGGTCTTGGTCGGCGGCACGCAGCTGCTGTCTGACGGATCGCACGGCGGGGTGGTGGCCATCTGCAGCAGCATGTCCACATCCAGGATGCCGGCGCCGATCGGCGTGCTGGTGGGGATCGCCACCGGGAACGGCCGCGCGCTGGCGCGCAGCAGGTCGCGCATGCCGGTCCAGCTGAAGGGCGTCTTGGCCACGCTCTGCACCATCGCCACCGCCGCGGCCACGTGCGGGGAGGCCATCGAGGTGCCGGCCATGCCGCCGATCTGCCAGTCGCCGGTCGGGCTCTGGGTGCCGCCGTTGATCACCTGGAAGATGTAGCCGTTCGGGTTGCCGTCGACGTCGCCGCCACCGCCCGGCGCGGCGATGTCCACGCGCGTGCCGTAGTTGGAGTAGCTGGCGCGGCCGCCGTTCACCCGCGAGGCGCCGACGCTGATCACGCCGTTGCAGGAGGACATGGTGTAGGTGGAGGCATTGGCGTTGGAGTTGCCGGCGGCGACCACGATGATCGTGCCCTTGGCGTTGATCTGGTCGATCGCGTCCTGGTAGATCTGCGGGCAGGTGTCCGGCGCGCCGCTGCCCAGGCTCATGTTGATCACCTCGGCCGGGTTCGGGTTGGTCGGCAGGCCGGCCACCGGCAGGCCCGCGGCCCACAGCATGCCGTCGGCGATGTCGCTGCCGAAGCCGCCGCAGGAGCCGAGCACGCGCACCGGCACGATCTTGGCATCGTAGGCCAGGCCGGCCGTGGCCAGGTTGTTGTTGGTGACCTGGGCGATGGTGCCGGAGACATGGCTGCCATGCCACGAACTCGGCGCCGGCGCATTGCCGGACGCGCCCAGCGCGGTGCAGTAGTCGGCTTCCACCCAGTCGCCCAGGTCGTAGCCGCCGGCCACGCGACCGTCCGTGTCGCGGCGCGAGACGCGGTGGTCGGTGATCATGTCGTAGCCGGGCAGCACGTTGGCGGCCAGATCCGGGTTGTCCTTGACCACGCCGGTGTCGACCACCGCCACCACCACGCCCTTGCCGGTGGAGCGGGTCCAGCCCTGCTCGGCGTTGACCCCGCCGACTGGGTCGTGGAAGTTCCACTGCAGCTTGGCGTAGGCCGGATCGTTGGGGGTGGTGGAGGCGGCGGCCGCGATGGCGGCCGGCAGGCGCACGCTGGCCTCGTCCAGGCGCCGGTACAGCCGATCGACCTGCACCGACACCACCGACGGATCGGCCTTCAGCTCGTTGATGAAGGCGGTGCGCTCGCTGTCGCTGAGGTGGCGCGAGGTCTGCACCACATGCCAGCCCGGCACCGCCATGTCGCGCAGCACCTTGGCGCTGACGGCGCTGCGCAGCGTCAGCCCGTTGCTGCCGATCTGCGCGCGCTGCATGCCGCTGCGTGCCACCGCGCTGCTGAGGGTGCTGGCCAGCAGGCTGCGCGCCTGGGTGCCGCCGTCACGGGTCTTGACGATGAAGCGCTGGCCCAGGTCGTTGGCGCTGGCCGATTGCGGCACCGGACCTTGCACACCGCCCAGGCCGATGGTGGGGGAGGCCGCCTGCGCGCCACCGGCGAACAGGACGGCGGCGAGGGCAGCGGCGAGCGTATTGGAAGACATCATCTGCGGATCCTGGAAAGAGAGGTGAGAAGAAGAAAACGGCGGCGCGCGCGGCGCCGCGTGACGTCACAGATCGATGCCCACGCCGATGCCGGCCGAGGACTCGCCGCTGCTGAACGCGCCGCCCAGGCTGAACGAGGCGCGCGCGCCGATCTTGCGGGCGTAGCCGACCGACAGCGCCTGCTGCCCGCCCTGGAAGCCGGCGCCGACCGACACGCGCCCGCGCGGGCTCTGCGTGCCGGCGGCGTTGACCGCCATGTTGAGCATCGCCGCGCTCATCGCGCCGAGCCGGTCCATGCGCCGGTCCATGCCGTCGAGGCGATGCTCGGTGTCGGTGCGCAACTGGTTGAAGCTGTCGTCCAGCGCGGTGATGCGGGTGTTGGTGTAGGCGTTGGCGCTGCTCAGGGTGGCGCTGTTGCCGGCACGCATCTGCGCCACATTGACCGCGTCGGTGTCGGCGCTGCCGGCGGCGACGTTGGCGACCTGGCGTTCGTTGCCGGCGCTGCCCACCGAGACCGTGTTGGCGCGGTTGGCGACCGAGCCCTGGCCCAGCGCCACCGAATTGGCGGCGCTGGCCGAGGCGCCCTGGCCGAGCGCGGTGGCCGAGGCGGCCGAGGCATTGGCGCTCTCGCCGAGCGCGACCGCGTTGGTCGCCACCGCGGCGACGCGGGCGTTGGCGCCGACCGCGGTGCTGCCGTCGGCATTGACCGTGGCGTTGCCGCCGATGGCGGTGTCGTTGGGGCCATAGGCCAGCGCCTGCGCTCCCATCGCCAGGCCGTTGTTGCCGTTGGCGGTGGCCCCGGAACCCACGGCCACGGCATTGGTGCCGGCGCCGGTGCTCGGCGCGCTCGCCGCACCGTCGCCGCCGCCGACGCTGATGCCGCCGGAACCGCCGATCGTGTTCAGGCGGTTGCCGAAGCCGGTCAGGGCGGTGTCGAGCGCGCCCATCGCCGACCCCAGGTCGGTGTAGTGCGTGCCCTGCACCAGGTAATTGCCGCCGATCAGGTTGCCGTTGGCGTCGACCACGCTGCCGGCGCCGAACGCGGCGGCGACGTTGCGCAGCTGCGCCAGGTTGACCGCGTCGGTGTCCATGGTGCCGGCGGCCAGGTTGGTGAGCTGGCGCTCGGCGCCCGCCGCGCCGATGGACACGGTGTTGTCGCGTTCGGCGACCGAACCGGCGCCCAGCGCCACGCTGTTGTTGGTGATGGTCTGCTTGTCGTTGACGAACTGCGAGTTGCCGACCCGCGCGTCGGGGCCGATCGCGATCGACTGGTCGCCGAACACATCGGACTTGGTGCCGATGGCGATGCTGTCGTAGAACAGCACCGGCGTATCGAGGAAGAAGTTGCCGTTCCACACCATGCCCCCGCCCAGGGCCAGGCTGCGGGTGCCGCCGGCCCAGGAGCGGTTGCCGAGCGCGGTGGAGCCGACGCCGCCGGCGAACGCGGCCGGGCCGACCGCGGTGGCGTCGTCGTTCTGGGCGAACGCGCTGGGGCCCATGGCCACGCTGTGGGTGCCCCAGGCGCGTGCGCCGTTGCCGAAGGCGGTGGCCCACTCGGCGGTGGCCTGGCTCTGCGCGCCCACCGCCACGGCGGCGTACTGGTTGGCCACCGCGGTGGTGCCGACGGCGACGGTGCGGTTGGCGCTGGCTTCGGCCAGGGCGCCGACCGCGGTGGAACTGTAGGCCGTGGCCAGCGCGCCGCCGCCCAGCGCGGTGGACAGCGGGCCGGTGGCCTGCGTGGCCTGCATTTGGGTGCCTTCGGCGCCGAAGCCCGGACTCATCTCCTCGCCCACGTCGACGATGCCGCCGACGGCGACGCTGGAGCGGTCGCTGGCGATCGCGCCGGCGCCGGCCGCCACGTTGTACTTGCCGCTGGCCTGGGCGCCGGCGCCCAGCGCGGTGGCGGCCACGCCGGTGGCCGAAGTCTGCTGCAGGATCACCACGCCGTTGGGCTGGTAGGAGAAATCCAGGTCGAGCATGCCGCCGACGGCGGTGGTGGAGACCTCGGTGGCCAGGCTGTTGTGGCCCACCGCCACCGCGTGGTTGGCGTAGCCGACCGCACCGCCGCCGAGCGCGATGGTGCCGGTGCCGACCGCCGAGGCGGCCTCGCCGGCGGCCAGCGCTTCGTCGCCGTCGGCGTCGGCGCCGGCGTTGCTGTCGGCGCTGCCGGTGGCCTTGAAGTAGACGCTGGGGTCGTAGGTGGTCGCGGCCGGCGTGGCGCTGGCGTCGCTGGCCGTAGCGTCGGTGCCGGTGGCGGGTTGGGTGCTGGCGGTCGTCGCGGTGCTGGGGGTGGGCGTCTGCGCCATCGCCGTCGAAGTCAGGCACAGCGCGCAGGCCAGGGCCAGGGTGCTGTACGCGCGGGGAATCGGATGACGGGCGGCGGTGCCGCGCAGGGAAGAGCATGCGTTCATGGCGATCTCGGGCTGAAAAAACGGCAGGGCAGAAGGTGACGTCGGCGGCGCGTGTGCGCCTCCGCATCGGTCTGGAGTGGTCTGGAAACAGCGCCGTCGTCCCCGGGCGTGTTCCGTCATGCGAACTTAGGCCCGCCGTCACCGGCTTGTCACCTGCAAGTTCTCGCATGATCATCATCGGATTCTCACTGAACGGGAATGGAGCACGGCGGCATGGCGAAGGCGTTCTGGAACTGGCTGGGCCGCGCGCCGCTGGTGGACGAGGTGGATCGGCGCAATGCGCGGGTGATCCAGTTGCTGTTGCTGTTCCTGGCGGTGACCATTCCCGCCACGATCGTGGTGGCGGTGGTGCTGGCCTGGCCGGAGCTGCGCGGGCAGCCGCTGCCGCCGGGCATGCTGATTTCGTTGACCATGAGTCTGCTGATCGGGGTGTGCGCGGCGATCGGCTTCGTGCGCGTGCGCCATGGCGCCCTGCGCGGCGGCGTGCGGCTGCTGCTCGGGGCGATGCTCGGCTCGTTGCTGGTCAACGCCGCCATCCACGGCTTCCAGCGGCAGTTGCCGGATCAACTGGCGCAGATGCTGGTGCTGATCCTGGCCGGGTTGGTGCTGGGGCGCCGCGCGCTGTGGGTCACCTTCGTCGCCTTGCTGCTGATGCTCGGCGTCGGCGTGGGGCGGGACGCCCTGGCCGAACTGGCCGGCGCTCCCGCGCAGGCGCTGTTCAACGTGCTGCCGGTGTTGTTCAGTTACCTGCTGGTGGCGCTGCTGCTGGACCGCACCACCGAGGCGCTGCGCGAGAGCCTGCGCGAATCCAACGCGCGCGGCCAGCGCCTGCAGCAGGAGATGCAGGAACGCGAACGCGCACAGACCCAGCTGATCCACGCGCAGAAACGCGAGATCACCGAGCGCATGGCCAGCGGCCTGGCCCACGACTTCAACAACATCCTGGCGGTGATGTCCGGCTTCGCCGCCGCGCGCCACGACGACGACCTGACCAGCGACGCGCAGCGCATCGCACAGCTGGAGGACAGCCTCGCAGCGGTGGAGGCATCGGCCGAGCGCGGCATGACCATCGTGCGCCGGCTGCTGCGCTTCAGCCGCCGCGACGCCGAGCATGTCGAATGCTTCGACGCCGCGGCCGCGGTGGAGGCCTTGCAGCCGATGCTGCGGCAGTTGCTGGAAGCGCGGATCGTGCTGCGCTGCGCGCTGCCGGCGGCGCCGGCGCCGATCCGTTTCGAGCGCAGCCAGTTCGACCTGATGCTGCTGAACCTGGCCTCCAACAGCCGCGATGCGATCGCCGACCGCGGCCATTTCGACATCGCCGTGTCCAGCGAGGACGAGGGCACCGTCATCGAGGTCGCCGACGACGGCCACGGCATGCCGGCGGAGGTGGCCGCGCAGGTGTTCGAGCCGTTCTACAGCACCAAGCCCGCCGACAGCGGCACCGGCCTGGGCCTGGCGGTGGTGCGCGACCTGGTGGTGCGCGCCGGCGGCCGGATCCAGGTGCACAGCACGGTGGGCGTGGGCACGCGCTTCCGCATCGTGCTGCCGCACGCCGATGCGGTGGCGATGTAGCGCCTGCCCGGAAGGTCTGTGCGCCGCGGCGCCGCGGCGCCGCGCGCGCGCGGTGCGCGTCAGCCGGCGGGATCGAAGATGTAGCCCTTGCCGTGCACCGCGGCCAGCGGCAGCGGCTCGCCGCAGCGGCGCTGCACCTTGCTGCGCAGGCGGTGCACCATCGAATCCAGGCGGTGCGCGTCGAAGTCGTACACGCGGTCGGTGAGCGCGGCGATCAAGGCCTCGCGCGCCACCAGCAGGCCCGGTTGCTCGAGCAGGCGCAGGCACAGCCGGCGTTCGCTGCCGGTCAGCGCGGCGGCGGCGCCGGTCGGCGACAGCAGGCACCAGCCGTCCT
Source organism: Xanthomonas sp. LMG 12461 (assembly GCF_009192935.1). NCBI lineage: Bacteria > Pseudomonadati > Pseudomonadota > Gammaproteobacteria > Lysobacterales > Lysobacteraceae > Xanthomonas > Xanthomonas sp. LMG 12461. Next base: position 17,226 of record NZ_NQYT01000060.1, on the reverse strand, counting down.
CGCTCACCTGCCAGCGCCCGCGCGCCGGCGCCGCAGGCGGGCGCCCGCTCACGCGTCGCGCCAGGCTGTGCAGGGTCGCGGCCAGCAGGTCGATTTCCACCGGCTTGGACAGATAGGCGTCGGCGCCGCCGGTCAGGCCGCGGATGCGGTCCTCGGTCTGGCCCAGACTGGTCAGCATGACGATGCCCAGGTCCGGGTATTGCAGGCGCAGCGCGCCTGCCAGGGTGAAGCCGTCGGTGTCGGGCAGGCCGACATCCAGCACCACGATCTCGGCGCCCTCGCGCTGCACCCGCTGCTGCAGTTCCGCGCCGGTGCCGCAGCCGTCGGCGGCGAAGCCGAAACGGCGCAGGCCCGGCACCAGGATGCGATCGCGCAGTATCGGATCGTCCTCCAGGACCAGAGTGCGCAGGGCGGCGGCAGCGGGATCGGAAGTCATGCGCAGCCGCAGTGTAGCCGCAGCCGGCCGCTTGCGCGCGCCTGAACGGCGCCGCGCGGCGATTACGCGACGCAAACACCGGCGCTGGCAGACTCGCCGCTCCTCCGCACCGGCGCCCACGATGGCCTCGCGAATCGAAGACTACGCCATGCTCGGCAACTGCCGCAGCGCGGCTCTGGTGGACCGTCGCGGCTCGATCGACTGGCTGTGTCTGCCGCGCTTCGATTCCGATGCCTTGTTCGCCGCCCTGCTCGGCGAACCCGACCACGGCCGCTGGGCGATTGCGCCGCAGGGCGACTTCACCAGCACCCGTGCCTACCGCGACGGCAGCCTGGTGCTGGAGACGCGGTTCGAGACCGACACCGGCGCGGTGGCGCTGCTCGACTTCATGGTCGCCAGCCACGACGAGGTGATGCACAACCACGTGGTGCGGATCGTGCGCGGCCTGCACGGCCGTGTGCCGCTGCGCATGCAGCTGCAGCTGCGCTTCAACTACGGCCGCACCATTCCCTGGGTGTCGCAGATCGAGGGCGGCCTGCAGGCGGTGGCCGGGCCGGACCAGATCGCGCTGCGCAGCCCGCAGGCCATGCACGGCCACGGCTTCGCCACCGAAGCCGAGTTCGTGCTGGAGGCCGGCGAAAGCACCTGGTTCGTGCTCAGCCACGGCGCCTCGCGCCTGGAGCTGCCGCCGTTGCTGGCGCCGGAGCAGGCGCTGGCGCAGACCGAGGCGTTTTGGCACGGCTGGTCGCACCGCTGCCTGCATGCCGGCCCGTGGACCGAGGCGGTGCGGCGCTCGCTGGTGGTGCTGAAGGGCCTGAGTTACCTGCCCACCGGCGCCATCGTCGCCGCACCGACCACCTCGCTGCCCGAACGTCTGGGCGGCGAGCGCAACTGGGACTACCGCTTCTGCTGGCTGCGCGATGCGGTGTTCACCCTGACCGCATTGCGCGCCGCCGGCTATTTCGACGAGGCTGCCGCGTTCCATGGCTGGCTGCAGCGCACCGTGGCCGGCTCGCCGGACCAGTTGCAGGCGCTGTACGGCATCGGCGGCGAGCGGCGCATGTCCGAATGGACAGTGGACTGGCTGCCCGGCTACGAGGGCGCCTCGCCGGTGCGCGTGGGCAATGCCGCGGTCGGCCAGTTCCAGCTCGACGTCTATGGCGAGGTGATCGCCGCGTTCCACCGCGGCCACCACGAGGGCATGGCCTCGGCGGTGCATGGCCGCTCGCTGGCGCGGCAGTTGCTGGAGGTGCTGGAGCAGCGCTGGCGCGAACCGGACGAGGGCATCTGGGAGATCCGCGACAAGCGCCAGCACTTCGTGCATTCCAAGGTGATGGCGTGGCTGGCGTTCGACTGCGGCGCGCGCGACGGCGTCACCGATGCCGACGCGGCGCAACGCGCGCACTGGCGCGCGCTGGCCGACGAGATCCATGCGCAGGTGCTGGCACAGGGCGTGCACCGCGATGGCTACTTCGTGCAGAGCTACGGCAGCGAGCGGCTGGACGCGGCGACCCTGCTGATCCCGCTGGTCGGCTTCCTGCCGCCGGACGATCCGCGCGTGGCCGCCACCGCCGACGCCATCGCCGAACACCTGAGCATCGACGGCCTGGTCGAGCGCTACCGCGCCGACGACGCCAGCGGCGACGGCCTGCCGGCCGGCGAGGGCACCTTCATCGCCTGCAGTTTCTGGCTGGTGGAGAACTACACGCTGCTCGGCCGCGGCGAGCAGGCGCGCGCGCTGTTCGAGCGCCTGCTCGCGCTGTGCAACGACGTCGGCCTGCTGGCCGAGGAGTACGACCCGCGCAGCGGCCGCATGCTCGGCAATTTCCCGCAGGGCTATTCGCACGTGGCGCTGGTCCACGCGGCGCTGCGCCTGCATGGCTTGATCGGCGAACAGGACACCCATCCATGAGCGATGCCTCCCAGACCACTCCTCCCTGCCTGATCGTGGTGTTCGGCGCTCGCGGCGACCTGACCCGGCGCCTGGTGCTGCCGGCGCTGTACAACCTGCGCCACAGCGGTGCGCTGCCCGAGGAATTCGCGGTGATCGGCGTGGACCACGGCGCGGTCAGCGAAGTGGCGTGGCGGCGCATGCTCGGCGATGCGATGCGCGGGCTGATGGCCGACCGCGACGCGGAGTTCAAGGCCGATGGCCTGGACGAGGAGGTGTGGGGCTGGCTGCGTTCGCGCCTGCACTACCTGCGCGGCGACTTCAACGACGCAGCCACCTATCGCAGCCTGGGCGCGCTGCTGGAGAAGATCGGCGCACAGTACCGCACCGGCGGCAACGTGCTGTTCTACCTGGCCACCGCGGCGCGCTTCTTCGCCCCGGTGATCGAACAGCTTGGGTCGGCCGGGCTGGTCAAGCAGGGCGCCAGCAGCGGCTGGCGCCGGGTGATCGTGGAGAAGCCGTTCGGCCACGACCTGCAGAGCGCACGCGAGCTCAACGCCATCGTCGGCCGCGTGCTGGACGAGGACCAGGTGTTCCGCATCGACCATTTCCTCGGCAAGGAAACGGTGCAGAACATCCTCGCCTTCCGCTTCGCCAACGGCCTGTTCGAGCCGGTGTGGAACCGCGACCGCATCGACCACGTGCAGATCACCGCGGCCGAGACCATCGGCGTGGAGGGCCGCGGCGGCTTCTACGACCCCACCGGCTGCCTGCGCGACATGGTGCCCAACCACCTGTTCCAGTTGCTGGCGATGATCGCGATGGAACCGCCGGCGGCCTTCACCCCGGCGGCGATGCTGCGCCGGCGTGCCGAGGTGATCGAGGCGGTGCGGCCGCTGAGTCCGGCCGACGTGGTGCGCGGGCAGTACGCGGCCGGCGCGATCGGCCGCAACGCGGTGCCGGGCTACCGCGAGGAGGACACGGTGCCGCCGGACTCCAACACCGAGACCTACGTGGCGATGAAGTTGCAGGTGGACACCTGGCGCTGGGCCGGCGTGCCGTTCTACCTGCGCACCGGCAAGCGCCTGCGCGAGCGCACTACCGAGATCGCGATCCGCTTCAAGCCGGCGCCGCTGGCGCCGCTGCGCAGCGCCGAGATCGGCGGCTACGGCCCGGACTGGCTGGTGCTGCACATCCAGCCCGACGAAGGCATCTCGCTGCAGTTCGACGTCAAGCGCCCGGGCGCGCGGGTCAGCCTGGCGCCGGTGCGCATGGATTTCCGGTACCGCGACTGGTTCCCCAAGGAATACACGGTGGGCTACGAACGCCTGCTGCAGGACTGCATGCACGGCGAGGCCGGCCTGTTCCAGGACGCGACCATGGTCGAGGCGGCCTGGACCATCGTGCAGCCGATCCTGGACGCCTGGCAGACCTCGGCCGACGAGACCCCGCAGTACCCGGCCGGCAGTGCCGGCCCGGCCGCGGCCGATGCGCTGCTGGCGCTCAACGGCGGCCACACCTGGCGCACCCTGACCGCCGGGCGCCGCCCGCCGCCGCGGCGCCCGCCCGAAGCCACCGCCACCACCGAGACCCGGCCGGTGACGCCGGCGCCGAAGCGTGGCGGGGCCAAGGCGGGCAATGCCTCGGCTTCGGCGAAGCCAGGCAAGTCGACCAAGCGCAATCCTGCCCCGGCATCGGTGAAGACGCCGGCGGCCAAGAAGGTCGCCAAGAAGGTCGCGAAGAAAGCTGTCAAGCGCGCGGCCAGCGGCACCGCAGCGAAGCGTTCGTCACGCAAGGGCTGAAGCGATGCCCCGGGCGCCGGCGTGAGCGCCGGTGCTCGGGGAGATGTCTCCATGCCAGCAGGAGCGGCGCAGCGACGGCGGCTGGATCCTGCAGTCGGGGCTGAAGCCCCTCCCACAATGGAAGGATTGGCGCCGTGCGGACACAGCGCGCTTGCCGAGCATTGGCGTTGGCGAGCCGGCATGCCGTGGGAGCCCACCGCCCCTGTCGTCGCAGCCAGCAAGGGCGTCACCGCCGCGGACGCTTTCGACCGTCAGTGTGGGAGGCGCTTCAGCCCCGACGCGACCACGCTCGATTACACGCGCACCACGCAGTGGGCACGTGCCTCGGCCAATCGTCGGCGTCCCCATCACGAATCACGATCTGTCGCGCGTGACAACGGCGTACCTACCGCCACCGCGGTTGTTGGCAGCGACGAACGCACATACGCAGCGCATGCCTGGGACACGGTTGGCCGCGCGGCCAAGCCACCCGCATCAACTGCGCTGCTGTTCCGCGCCTGTCGCGCCCGCCGTAGCCGCCGGCCCCGCCGTGGGATCGTTGACGTCGGCCTCGAACAGCTTGGTCAGGTCGGCGCGCGCCGCACGAGCGGTCTGCACCACCGCCGCATCGTCGTCGTAGACCAGGTGCTGGGCCCGCAGCAGTTGCGTGTCGTGCTCGCGGAAACGGGCGATACGGTCGCGCGCGGTCGCCGCGTCCAGGCCCAGGCCGAGCAGCACCTGCTCGCTCAGTTCCAGGCTGGAGGCGAACACTTCGCGGAACGGCTCCGCACCCAGGTCCATCAGCCGCCAGGCGTGCTGGCGGTTGCGTGCGCGCGCCAGCACCTTGGCGGTGGGGTAGAGCCGGCGGATCAGCCGCGTGGTCTTGATGTTGGTTTCCGGGTCGTCCATCGCCACCACGAAGATGCGGATGCCGTCGCTGCCGGCCGCGCGCAGCAGGTCCGGACGGCTGGGGTCGCCGTAGTAGAGCTGGTTGCCGAAGCGGCGCAGGTCCTCCACCGTGTCCGGATTGTGTTCCAGCGCCACGAACGGGATGCGCTGCGCGGTCAGCAGGCGCGCCACGATCTGGCCGAAGCGGCCCATGCCGGCGATCAGCACCTGCGCGCGCTGCGCATCCACGGTGTCGTACTGCGCGGCCGGCGGTTGTGGCTGCTTGCCCTTGCCGGCCTCGCTGCCGCCGAGCAGGCGCTGCATGCCGATCAGCAGCAGCGGCGTCAGCGCCATCGACACGCCGACCACCGCGACCAGGCGGTCGTGGGTGGCATCGTCGAGCAGGCGCACGCGCTGCGCCTCGGTGAACACCACGAAGGCGAACTCGCCGCCCAGCCACAACAGGCTGCCCAGCAGCAGCGCGCTGCGCCAGGGCAGGTGCAGCACGCGGCCGATGCCGGCCAGCAGCGCGAACTTGACCAGCAGCAGCGTGGCCACCGCGCCGGCGATCAGCCATGGCTCGGCGACGATGCGGTCCAGGTCAATGCCCATGCCCACGGCGATGAAGAACACGCCCAGCAGCAGGCCCTGGAACGGCTCGATCTGCGCTTCGAGTTCGTGGCGGAATTCCGAATCGGCCAGCAGCACGCCGGCCAGGAACGCACCCAGGCTGGGGCTGAGCCCGGCCTTCTGCAGGAACCAGGCGTTGCCCAGCACCACCAGCAGCGCGCTGGCGGTGAACACCTCGGGCATGCGCGTGCGCGCCACGGTGCGGAACAGGTGGCGCAGCACGAAGCGCCCGCACAGCACCACCAGGGCCAGCGCGCCCAGCGCCTGGCCCACTTCCGTCCAGGTCAGGGTGTCGTTCTTGGCCCCGCCGAGCAGCGGTACCGCGGCCAGCAGCGGGATCGCGATCAGGTCCTGGAACAGCAGGATGGCGAAGCCGAGCCGGCCGTAGTCGCTGTTGAGCGCCTTGCGCTCGGCCAGCAGTTGCAGGCCCACCGCGGTGGAGGACAGCGCCAGCGCCAGGCCGATCACCAGCGCGCTCTTCCAGTTCAGGCCCATGCACAGCGCCAGCGCGCCCAGCGGCAGCGCGGTCAGCGCGACCTGGGCGCTGCCGGCACCGAACACCGCATGCCGCATCACCTTCAAGCGCGCCGGCGACAGTTCCAGGCCGATCAGGAACAGCAGCATCACCACGCCGATCTCGGCGGCGTTGAGGATGCGCTCGGTGTCCTGCACGAAGCCCAGCCCGTCTGGCCCCAGCACCACACCCGCGGCCAGGTAGGCCAGCACCGCGCCCAGGCCCAGGCGCTTGAACACCGGCACCGCGATCACCGCAGCCAGCAGCAGCACCAGCGCCAGTTCCAGGCCGCCGCTATGCACGAGTCGTCTCCATCGCCGCATTATGCGGCCGCCAATGCGACCGGGTGCTGACCCGGGCTGTGCCTGCGGGCTCCGATGGACATGGCGGATCCGCGAAGGATCGGAGGTGGGCGGCCGTCTGGCGCGGTCTTTCTGCGGGGGAGGCGGCGCTGTCTGCCCTGCGCACCGGGTGTGCGCCGCCGCCTGGTCTCTGTGGCCTGGTCGGGTCGGGGCTGAAGCCCCTCCCAAACCGGGAAGTCCAGCGATGGTCCGCGTCGTTCCGGATTTCGGTCAAGCGCGCGTGCGTGCGTAACGGGCCGCCGACCCAAGCTCCCTGTGGGAGGGGCTTCAGCCCCGACGCGCGGATGCCGGAATCTCGCCAGCGCAGCTGTCGCCGGATGCGCGGCATCGCCGTCAACGCCGCAGCGCGCGACCCGGATCATCCCCGCGCCGCGGCCAGCCGTGTACCGTTAGCGCATTCGCTCGCCTCCGCCGCCGCCATGAGCACCTATCACCTGCAGTCCGTGTTCCGCCCCGCTTCGGTCGCCATCGTCGGCGGCAGCCCGCGCGAGCGCTCGGCCGGGCGGGCGGTGGTGCGCAGCCTGCGCGCGGCCGGGTTTCCCGGGCAGATCGGCTGGGTCAGCCCGCGCTACCGCGAGATCGACGGCGTGCCCACGGTGCGCCGGCTCACCGACCTGCCGTGGGTGCCGGACCTGGTGGTGATCACCGCGCCGGCGCGGATGGTGCCGCGCATCGTGTCGATCGCTGCCCGGCGCGGCGTGGCCGCGGCGATCATCCTCACCGCCGGGCTCGGCAGCGGGCCGGGCTCGGCCGCGGCGCGGGTGGAGAGCGCCGCACGGGCGAAGGGCCTGCGCATCCTCGGCCCACACTGCCTGGGTGTGATCGCGCCGCATGCGCGGCTCAACGCCAGCATCGCCGCGCACTGCCCGCAGCCGGGCGACCTGGCGCTGATCTCCGAATCCAGCGCCATCGCCGCGGCGCTGGTGGAGTGGGGCGTGGCGCGCGCGGTCGGCTTCTCGGCGGTGGTGTCGCTGGGCGACGCGCTGGACGTGGACTTCGCCGACCTGCTCGACTACTTCGCCACCGACTACCGCACCCGCGCGATCCTGCTCTACGTCGAACACATCCGCGACGCGCGCAAGTTCATGTCCGCCGCGCGCGCCGCCGCGCGCGCCAAGCCGGTGGTGGTGGTGAAGTCGGGCCGGCAACTGCGCATCGATCCCAACGCCGACACCCACGTGCAGGCGCTGGCCAGTTCCGATGCGGTGTACGGCGCCGCGTTCGCCCGCGCCGGCCTGCTGCGGGTGCGCGCGCTGGACGAACTGTTCGCCGCGGCGGAGACGCTGGGCCGGCTCAGCACCTTCCCCGGCCGGCGCCTGGCCATCCTCAGCAACGGCGGTGGCGTCGGCCGCCTGGCGGTGGATACGCTGGCCGATCTCGGCGGCACCCTGGCGGCGCTCTCGGCGCCCACCCAGCAGCAACTGGACGCGGCGCTGCCGCAGGAATGGTCGCATCGCAATCCGGTGGACATCGTGGTGGACGCCGACGGCGAACGCTACGCCGCCGCCGCCGGTGCGCTGCTGGAGGATCCGGAGAACGACGCGGTGCTGGTGGTCAACGTGCCGACCGCGTTCACTTCCTCGGCAGAGGCGGCGCAGGCGCTGACCCGCATCCTCGGCCAGCGCCCGCGCCACCACCGCGACAAGCCGGTGTTCGCGGTGTGGCTGGGCAACGACGAGAGCGCCACCGCCACGCTCAACGCCGCGCGCATCCCCACCTACGCCACCGAGGCGGACGCGGTGCGCGGCTTCATGCACCTGGTGCGCTACCGCGAAGCGCAGGCGGCACTGATGGAAACACCGCCGAGCCTGCCCGACGATTTCGCCTTCGACGCCGCCGCCGCGCGCGGCATCGTCGACGCCGCGCTGGCCGCCGGGCAGACCTGGCTGGACCCGCTGGCGACCACCCGGCTGCTGGCCGCCTACGGCATCCCGACCGCGCCGGTGGCGCACGCCGCCGATGCCGAGGCCGCGGCGCAGGTGGCCGCGCCGATGCTGGCGCAGGGCTCGGCGGTGGCGGTGAAGATCCATTCGGCCGACATCCCGCACAAGTCCGACGTGGACGGGGTGCGCCTCAACCTGGTCAGCGTGGAGGCGGTGCGCGATGCGGCCGAGGGCATCCTCGCTCGCGCGCGTGCCGCGCGGCCGCACGCGCGCATCGACGGCGTGCTGGTGCAGCCCTCGCTGTTGCGACCGAAGGCGCGCGAACTGATCGCCGGCATCGCCGACGATCCCACCTTCGGCCCGGTGATCGTGTTCGGCCGCGGCGGTACCGCGGTGGAGGTGATCGACGACAAGGCGCTGGCGCTGCCGCCGCTGGACCTGCGCCTGGCCCACGAACTGATCGGCCGCACCCGCGTCAGCCGCATCCTCAAGGCCTACCGCGACGTGCCGGCCGCCGACGAGCGTGCGGTGGCGATGGTGCTGGTCAAGCTGGCGCAACTGGCGGCCGATCTGCCGGAGATCCGCGAACTGGACATCAATCCGCTGCTGGCCGACCGCGACGGGGTGATCGCGGTCGACGCACGGGTGGCGGTGGCGCCGTCGCGGCGCCTGCACAAGGGCCGCGGCCATCCGCGCTTCGCGATCTTCCCGTATCCCAAGGAGTGGGAACGGCGCATCGTGCTCAACGACGGCAGCGCCGCGTTCGTGCGCCCGGTGCGGCCGGAGGACGACGCGCTGTTCCGCAGCTTCTTCGCCCGCGTCACCGACGAAGACCTGCGCCTGCGCTTCTTCCAGGCGGTCAAGCATTTCAGTCACGAATTCATCGCGCGCCTGACCCAGCTCGACTACGCGCGCTCGATCGCGCTGGTGGCGATCGAGCCGCGCAGCGGCGACATGCTCGGCGCCGTGCGCCTGCATGCCGACGCCGATTACGACCGTGGCGAATACGGCATCCTGATCCGCTCCGACCTCAAGGGCCACGGCATCGGCTGGCAGCTGATGCGGATCATGATCGAGTACGCCGGCTGGCTCGGCCTCAAGGTGGTCGAAGGCCAGGTGTTGCGCGAGAACCGCACCATGCTGGCGATGTGCCGGCAGCTCGGTTTCAAGGCCACGCCGGATCCGGACGATGCCACGCTGATGGACGTGGTGTTGCCGGTGGCGCAGCACTGAGGACGGCGCCGCGATGTCGACGTTCTCGCCCAGCGAACTGAAGCCGCGCCACGCGATCCTGTCCGGCCTCCCGGGCGCCGCCTCGCTGGAGATCCTGCTGCGCCCGTTCCTGCACGCCGGCGAGATCGTGGACACCGCGATCCGCCTGGACGGCATCGCGCTGCCGTCGCTCAGGCTCGGCGAGCTGGCCGGCCAGCGCTTCGACTTCCCGCGCAACCCGCAGGACGGCTACATCGACGGCTCGCTGTCTCTGGCCGGCGCGCACCACCCGGTCGATGTCGATACGCTGACCTTCAACCTCTCGCGCGACGGGCAACTGACGCTCGTGGCCAGGGGCGTGTATGCGTTCGATGTCGAAGGCCTGGACGACCTGGGCACGGTCCCCTTTACCCTGGCCGCGCGGCTCAGCACGTGCGCGCTGTGAGCGCGGCTGTACGCCCGCGGCGCACTGGCTTCCCGGCATCACCGCACGTTGCATGAGGCGCTTCACCACCGCACACGTCGACCCGCCTGCGACACTCGACCTCAGGAGTTCTTCATGTCGTTCAAGCCAGAGCGCTACACCTCGGTCTCGCCGTATCTCATTGTCGATGGCGCGCAGCGGACCATCGCGTTCCTGGTCGCGGTGTTCGACGCCGAACCCTTGCGGCAGATTCCCGGCGAGGGTGGCCTGCTCGCCCACGGCGAGGTGCGCATCGACGACACCGTGGTGATGTTCTGCGATGCGGTCGAGGGCTGGTCGGCGGTGCCGGCGCATGTGCACGTCTACGTGCGCGATGTGGATGCGACCTACCAGCGTGCGCTGGCTGCCGGTGCCACGGCGGTGCAGGCGCCGGTGCAGAAGGACGATCCGGACCGGCGTGGCGGCTTCCGCGACCCAGGCGGCACGACCTGGTGGGTCGGCCAGCAGATCGGCTGAGCGAGCGCAGGCGGCAGCACGTCTGACGCCGCTCATTGCTGCGCCTTGCGCCGCACTCGGCACAGGCCGTGCCTGCAGGCGCCATAGGACGGCACGCGGCAGGCACGGCGTTGCGGTGCTTACTCCAGCTCCTGGTTGCTCAGCCCACGCTCGACCGGGTACACGGTCGGCGGCGGCGTGGTGGAGCGCATCAGCTTCAGCGAGGTCTTGCTCTGCTCGCACAGGTTGCCGCCGCTGACGAACACGCCGTCCTGGGTGCACTTCCAGTCGTAGAAGTTGGCGATGCCGCCGGCCAGCTGCAGGCTGTAGTCGGTGCTCTTGGCCGCCGCGTCGAACGGCTGTCCGGCCGGGATGTTCTGGAACCAGCGCATCCATTCCTTGGAACCGACCGGCGGCACCTTGTCCGGCGCCTGGAAGGTGGGGTTCATCGGCGAGAGCTGCGGCGATTCGGCGGTCATGTGGCAACTCATGCAGGAGCTGATCGGATTGTCCACCGGGCCGTTGAGGCGGCCGTTCCAGCCCAGGTGGGTCGGCGGCAGTTCCGGCCTGGCGTTGATCGCCGACTGCAGGATGCGCGGATTGATCCGGGTCTGGGTCGGCTGCTTGTTGGTGTAGTCGTCGCCGGTGTTCTGCGGATCGTTGCCGAACATCACGCCCACCGGCACCAGGTTCTGCCAGCCGGGCTTGCCGCTGACCGCACCGTTGTACTGGAAGGTGCCGAAGATCCAGCCGGTGCCGGGCACGCGGCTGTCGCGCACGGCGAAGTCCATCTGGATCAGCGCCACCTGCTTGAACGCGCGGTCGGCGGACTTGAAGCTGTTGGTGACCCAGGCGTTCCACAGCACCGGGTTCTGCAGGAACGGCACCTGGCTCAGGTCCACGTCGGCGAACAGCGCCTTGCACACCACGGTGCCGTCGCGGAAGGTGTTGGGCTTGGTGGTGAAGCTCGGATCCGGGTTCTGCGGATCCTTCCACACCTGGCCGAAGGTGTAGGCGCCGACATCGTTGTAGATGCCGACCGCGAAGGTCTGGCCGGTGGTGAGCTGGGTCGGCGCCAGTTGCTTGACCTGGATCTGCGCTTCCTTGGTCAGCCCGTGCACGCCTTCGCGTCCGAGCGGGCCGTAGTGCTGCCAGGGCGCGTGGTACCAGCGCCGCACCTTGTTGTTCTGCACGTACCAGTCGCTTTCGACGTTGCCTTCCAGGCAGTAGGCCTTCACGGCATCGGCGTAGCCGCGCCAGGCTTCGAAGTTGTTGCTCAGCGGCTTGGGCAGCTTCTGGAAGAACGCCGGCAACGGGCCGCTGGGCGGTTGCTGCGGATAGTCCTGGCTGAGCTGGAACAGCGGCCCCTTGTAGGTGGAGGGCGGCGCGTAGCCGAAATCCGGAAAGCGCCCGGCGGAGGCGGCGCCGCTGGCAAGGGTCAGCACGGTGGCGATGGCGAGAATGCGCGGATGAGGCAGTTGCATGATGGACCTCCGGTCGTGTGCGTCGGTGCGTGCGGGCGATGCCGCGTCCTGTGTCCGGACATCCCCTGGCCCCGGACCGGCCGCACGCCCGCGCTGGCTGCACGGCCGCGGTGAAAGGAGCCCGGTCGCGCCAGGGCCGCGCGCAGGCACGGGCGTACGCATCCGCCTGCGCGCGCAGACGAAGCGAGAGACGCGATGGGAAGTGCAGCATCCACCGCCACCGTGGAGACGCGGCGGCGCTGCTGTAGATGCGTGAAACGGCCTAGCGGACCGAAGACATGTCCATGTCGCTCTCCTGACCCCGTGTGGAAGGCAACTGCGTTGAAGACGGTTGTCGCGTCGAGCGCGGGGGAAACGCGCGGGCCCGGCAGGGCAGCATCGGGGGACGAATGCTGCGGGGGCGGCGCCCTGCGGCGGCCGCGATGCCGGGTTGCGCGTCGATCGCCAACCGCGCGTGGGAGCGGGCGTCGGCGTTGCTCGACGCTTCGGACTCTAGCGAGCGCCGCGCCGCCGGTGGTAGACAGTTGCGACCGCCGGCGTCGCCGCGGCGCGTGGCTGACCGGCCGTCGCGCGACCGCGCCTGCAGCAGGTGGCCGGTCGGCACGCAGGCCACAGCCATGGCATGCTGCACGCGGGGCCGCGCCTGGCGGGAGCAGGCGCGGTGGGGACGGTGGACGCACCGGGCACGGCGGCGTCCACCGCGGCGATGCACTTTCTTGCGGTGACGCCATGCGCACGCACGGGACCTTGATTCAGTGGAACGAGGAGCGCGGCTGCGGCCGGGTGCGCCTTGCCCATCGTGAGACCGAAGCCGAGGTGCAACGCGCGGCGTTTCCTGCCGACGGCGTTCCCCCGCGGGTGGGCGAACTGATCTCCTTCGACCTGGAGCACGACGCGCAGGGACGGCCGCGGGCCCTGCGGGTGATGCGTCCCGGTCGGGCACCGGCATCGCCCGCGCGTGCGGCACCGCGTCCGCGTCGCGGTCTCTGGCTCGGCGTGCTGATGCTGCTGGCGGTGCTCGCGATCGCGGCCTACGCGGCGCTGCGCTTCGTGGCGGCACCGCAGGCAAGCCCTGCGGCACCCTCGGCGCCGGTGTCGTCAGCGCCCACCGCGCCCACGACGGCGCCTGCCTTCCACTGCGACGGCCGCACGCACTGCGCGCAGATGACCTCGTGCGACGAAGCGGTGTACTTCCTGCAGCACTGCCCGGGTGTGGAGATGGACGGCAACCACGACGGCGTGCCGTGCGAACGGCAGTGGTGCCGATCTTCGCGTTGAGCGTCTGCAGCCGCGTGGGCAACGCGGGGTCTTGACCGGGCCGTGATCCGCACTCCGTTACGGTCGCCGATTGCCTGCAGGTGACGCATGACCGAGCCACGTCTTTCCCCCGCCAAGACCCGCGCCCTGTCGCTGGGTCTGTTTGCCTTCGTCGCGGTCTTCGCCGCCATCGTCTGGTCGCTGCTGCGTCCGTACGGTTCGGTGTACTTCTTCCCGGTGCATTTCCTGGTAGGGCTGGGCCTGCCGTTCCTGTTCTACGCGCTGGGCGCCAACCGCGCCGCGTTCCTCGCCGGGCTGGGGCTGACCGCCATCGTCCTGGTGCTGTTCAACCTGTGGGGCGACCAGGTCGGTGGGATCGGTCCGCGCGTGTTCGACTGGGCGCATGCCGTGGCCGGGATCCTGGGCATGCTGCTGGCCTACGGCGTGTTCCGCCTGTCCACCCGTGTGCGCCAGCGCCACGTGCGCTGAGCGGTCCTCACTCCGCGTCGTCGCTGCGGGTAAACGGCGCCAGCCGCAGTTTCACCCGGTGCTCCACGCCGGCCGGGCACTGCCCCGGCGCCGGTCCGCGGAAATAGCTGCGCTGCCAGCCTTCGCGGCTGGCGCTGGAATCGGGCTGCGCCAGGTCGTGCAGGAACTGGCCACGGCTGCGCATCCACGCCTGGTGCTCGCGCTCCAGCTCCGGCGTCTGCGACAACGGCTGCCAGCGCGGTTCGGTCTCGGCCAGCACCCGTCGCTGCACCGGGAAGAAGTGGCAGAACGGCTCGCCGGCCTCGAACCGGACCCGGCCGGGCCGGGTGAACTGCCAGTTCATGGTGAAGGTGTACGGACTCCAGTCGGTCTCGATCAGCCCGGTGAGCCCGGCGATGCCGTCCTTGGGCCGATTCACCGGCGCAGTGACGTACAGGTCCACGCCGGCCTCGGTGCGGAACAGGCACGGCACGTGGAAGGTGAGCACGCCATAGCCGAAGTGGCTGACCGCCGGCGCGTGCGTCCCAGGTGCCGGTTGCACGCGCAGGTCGTCGAGCGCGTTGCCGCCGTTCCACTCGGCCTCGAACGCGCTCTGGCACAGCAGTTCCCAGCCATGCGCGTTGGCGATGTCCAGCGGCAGGCAGCGGTAGGCGTAGCGCTCGGCGGTCTGGTCCATCCACGGCCGCTCGCGCGGCGCCGGGCGCACGTCGAGGGTGTGGCCGTCGAGAACGTGGGCGGTGAGTTTCATGGCGTGGGCAGGACGATGGACCAGCGCCGAGTGTGACGCCAAGCCGCGGCCTTGGCGACCGCGGCTTGGCGGGCGGCGGCGCTCAGGCCGCTTCGAAATCCAGCAGCGCCACGCCGTCGCCGACCAGCTCGCCCTCGCGCACGCGAAAGCCCTGCACGGTGCCATCGGCCGGTGCCTGCAGGGTGTGCTCCATCTTCATCGCCTCCAGCACCAGCAGCGGCGTGCCGCGGCGCACCTGGGTGCCGGGCGCGACCAGCAGGGCGACGATGCGCCCCGGCATCGGCGCGGTCAGGCCACCGCCTTCCACCGCCGGCTGGTCGGCCTCGGCCACCGGGTCGTGGCGTTCGAACAAATAGCCGTGGCCGTCGACGAACAGGTGCAGCTGCGTGCCGGCGAACACCGCATCGGCCTGCACCCGCTGTGTGCCGAGAAACGCGGACAGGCGCCCGTCGCGCAACTGGCCGCTCGCCTCGAGCGGCTCCTGCGCCGGCGCGGCGTGGATCCGCCAGCCGCCGGCATGCGTGGTCAGCTGCAACGTGCGTTGCGTTTCGCCGTGCTGCAGGGTCAGCGCACGCGGCGCCGGCGCGCCCAGCCGCCAGCCGTCGCGCAGGTCCCACGGCGAGTGCGGATCGGCAGTCTGCGCCGCCGGCGCGTGCTCGTGCAGTTGCCAGGCCAGCGCCGCCAGGCTCCACAGCGCGTCGGTGGCCGGGACGGGGGTGTCGAACAGCGCCGCGTGCTCGCGCTCGATCAGCGCGGTGTCCAGGTCCGCCTGCGCGAACGCGCTGGTGCCGACCAGGCGCTGCAGGAACGCGGCATTGGTCGACACGCCGACCACCTGGCACGCCGCCAGCGCCGCCTGCATGCGCCGCAGCGCGCGCTCGCGGGTCACGTCCCAGACGATCAGCTTGGCGATCATCGGATCGTAGTGCGGGCCGATCACATCGCCCTGTTCGACACCGGCATCGACCCGGGTATGCGCATCGGCGGCGGGCAGGCGCAGATGCTGCAGCGTGCCGATCGACGGCAGGAAACCGCGCGCCGGGTCTTCGGCGTACAGCCGCGCTTCCAGCGCATGGCCGTGGATCGCCAGTTCGTGCTGGCGCTGCGGCAGCGGCTGCCCGGCGGCCACGCGCAACTGCCACTCCACCAGGTCGGTGCCGGTGATGCACTCGGTGACCGGATGCTCCACCTGCAGGCGGGTGTTCATTTCCATGAAGTAGAACGCGCCATCGGGCGCGACGATGAACTCCACGGTGCCGGCGCCGACGTAGCCGACCGCGCGCGCGGCCTCCACCGCGGCCTGGCCCATCGCCGCACGCCGTTCCGCATCCATGCCCGGTGCGGGCGCCTCTTCCAGCACCTTCTGGTGGCGGCGCTGCACCGAGCAGTCGCGTTCGAACAGGTAGACCAGTTCGCCGTGCGTGTCGCCGAACACCTGGATCTCGATGTGCCGCGGCCGCAGCACGTACTTCTCCACCAGGACGTGCGCATTGCCGAATGCGGCCTGCGCCTCGCGCTGGCAGGCAGCGAGCGCGGCGGCGAAGTCCTCATCGCGATCGACCCGACGCATGCCCTTGCCGCCACCACCGGCGCTGGCCTTGATCAGCACCGGGTAGCCGATGGCCGCGGCCTGCGCGCGCAGGAAGTCCGGCTCTTGCTGCTCGCCGTGATAGCCGGGCGTCAGCGGCACCCCGGCGGCCTGCATCAGCGCCTTGGCCGCACTCTTGTCGCCCATGGCGCGGATCGCCGCCGGCGGCGGCCCGATGAACACCAGCCCGCGCGCGGCGCAGGCCTCGGCGAACTCGGCGTTCTCGGACAGGAAGCCGTAACCGGGATGGATGGCCTGCGCGCCGCTGCGTTGCGCGGCCTCGAGGATGCGCTCGCCGCGCAGGTAGCTCTCGCGTGCCGGCGCGGCGCCGATGTACACGGCCTCGTCGGCCAAGCGCACGTGGCGGGCATCGCGGTCGGCATCGGAGTAGACGGCCACGGTGGCGATGCCGAGCTTGCGGCAGGTGGCGATCACCCGGCAGGCGATCTCGCCGCGATTGGCGATGAGGATCTTGTCGAAGGTCGGCAGGTCGGGGGTGGCCATGGTCGGGTGCCTGGAAATGAGGTCAGGGGTGCTGCGGTTGCTGAGCGAGCAGTTGTGCGAAACGCATGCAGTTGTGCGGGATGCTCCGGCCGTTGCCGTTGCCGTTGCCGTTGCTTGGCTCTGGCTTTGGCTGTCGCTTTGGCTTTTGATTTACCGGGTTCCCTTCCGAAGCGGCGGCCATCGCGGGGAAAAACCCGAAGGGCGGCGTACATGGATGTACGCCGTCCGCGGCAGGGGCAGGATGCCCCTTCCGCGGATCCCCGTGATGGACGCGGACCCGGAGCGCGCAGCGCGGAGGGCGCGAAGGCAGGGCGCGCTTTCTTTTGGTTACCTTTTCTTTGCGCGAGCAAAGAAAAGTAACTCGCCCGCAAGGGCGAAAGCCTTTAAAGCTTTTGCTGTCGCTACTGCTGTTGATTGAAGCTTTTTCGTCGGACGAGAAGATCTGTAGGAGCGGCTTCAGCCGCGACAGTGAGAGTCCGTTCTGTCTGCCGCGGCTGAAGCAGCCCCTACAATTCAGCGGCCGCCACCCTGGCAGCAAGTGCAAGAGCAAAGCTTTCGCCTGGCGGCGAGTCACTTTTCTTTGCTTGTGCAAAGAAAAGTAACCAAAAGAAAGCACACCCCGCAGCGCGCCCTCCGCGCT
>NZ_NQYT01000006.1:0-46126 GCF_009192935.1 Xanthomonas sp. LMG 12461 | reverse complement strand
GTCATGATCGGCGCTGGGCCCGGTCCTGCCTTGTCGATGCGAGTTCACGCCCGGTGGCGGACTCTGGATACCGTTCGGACACACAAGGGCCAGCATGTGGAGGGCGGAGCCGATCTACGATGCAAGCTCGAAGCTTTAGGAGCGACTGGACCTCCCACACCTCCTCCGATGATCAGTCGGAAGACATGACGCCTGTTTAGGGGCGACATGTCCAGATACAAGGAGCGGCTTCAGCCGCGACGAACGAAGCGAACGTCCCTGAGGAAATGCGTTCGTCTCCGAGCCAAAGCGCCTACCGTCACCAGCGCATTGCGGCCTTCCACTCGTGACGGCGGGCAAGGCACTGACCTTCTTGCAGCCTGTAGTGCGACGATGCCTACAAGCGCCACGCTACCCGCGGCGCTTCGCCCGACCCACCACGAAGCGCGACACGTTCGGCTCGTCGGGCACATGCCAGCGCCACGGCGCGTCCATCGCCTTGCTGATGCCGATCCGTGCGGTGACGACCGGCGCAGCAGGCGGCGGCGTCCCGTCCTGCCCCAGCCACAGGCGCGACCGCCGCGTGGTCAGGTCCAGCCCGTTGTCCGTACCCGTCACACCCAGCGCCTTGGCCAGGCGCCCGGGCCCACGGGTGAGATCGGCGGCGCGCACCGCGCCGCGTGCCGCCTGCATCGCCTCGATCCCGGCCACCGGCGCCAAGGCGCGGATCAGCACCGCATGCCCAGGCGCACCCCCACACACCGCATTGAGCGCCCAATGCATGCCGTAGATGAAGTACACGTACAGATGTCCGGGCGGGCCGAACATCACCCGCGTGCGCGGCGTCATGCCGCGGAACGAGTGCGCAGCCGGATCCTCGGCACCGCAGTAGGCCTCCACCTCGACAATGCGCCCGCAGCGACCGTCGGCGGTGACAAGCAGTTTGTTCAACAGCTCCGGCGCCACCACGCGGGCATCGCGCGCATAGAACGCACGCGGCAAGGGCTTGGCGACAAGCAACTCCATGCGATCAGTCTAAGCCCTGCAGCGAGGTCGCGTCGTGAGTCACCACCGGTGCATCCGCATCTCCACGGTCTCAATCGAACACGTCATCTCGCCAACCGCAGCGCATGCTGTCGCTTGTGGGAGGGACTTCAGTCCCGACGCATGGAGGTTTCCAGGACCACGATCATCTTCCTGGTCTCCGATCGCGGCAGCGCAGCGCGGTGAGCGGTGACGAATTCCTCTATTGAGGCAGCGCCCGAGCCGCAGAGCATGTTCGGCGCTGTGACGGCGAGCGGACTGCACCAGGCCACGTGGCCGTCGCATCAGGACAAAGCACATCACATGCCCTGCCCGATTTCGCTCGAATCAACGCCAACGACGCCCGCATCCTCAACCTGCCCAATCACTCCTGCGGAACGTTCAACTCCTTCAGCAATTGCGGCGCCGGATACACCTTGGCCATCAACCAACGCAGATAGCGCATGTCCACATGGATCGCACGCTTGTATCGCGGGTCGTACCACCAACTCGCGCTGACCGCCTCCCAGTTGCTGTCGAAGTTCAACCCGATCAGCTCGCCGCGTGCATTGAGCACCGGCGAGCCGGAGTTGCCGCCGGTGGTGTCCAGGTTGGTCAGGAAGTTCACCGGCTGCGTCTTCGACTGCGGATCGACCGTGCTGCCGAAGTCGCCCTTGGCGATCGCCGCCAGCAGCGGCTTGGGCGCATCGAACGGCTCCTTGCCGGTGTTCTTTTCGACAATGCCGGCCACCGTGGTCAGCGGCGCGAAGCTGACCGCGTCGCGCGGCGCCAGCGGCTCGACGCGGCCATAGCTGATCCGCAGCGTGCTGTTGGCATCCGGATACACCGCACGACCCTGCTGCTTGCGCCAGGCGAACAGCGCACGCATGTAGGCCGGGCGCAAGCGCAACTGCTCGCCCTCGCGCGCCTTGCGCTCGTCGTCCAGCCGCAGCTGCGCCGGCACCAGCGTGGCGGCCAGCGTCAGCAACGGATCGGCCGCAGGCGCCTTGCCCTCGCGCGCGGCAGCGAAGCGCGACAGGCGCTCGGCCTCGGTGCCCAGCGCCGTGCCGGCATAGGCCTTGTCCAGCGCCGCCTGCAGTTGCGCCGGGGTCCGCCCGAACGCCGCATCGAATTCCGGCACCCGCTGGGCATCCGGCAGTTGCTGGTAGCGGGTCAACAACGTCGTCAGCAGCGCCTTCTCCACGGCCGGCGAATAGCGCCGCTGCACCTGCTTGAGCATGCCCTCGATCAACGCCAGGTCGCGCTGCTGGTAGCCGCTCTCGCGGCGATCGTCGGGCTTACTTGCCTCCAGCCGCAGTCGCTCCAGCGTGAGCGCCGAGCGCAACGCCTGGGTCTGCGTGGCGATCAAGCCCAACAGCAGATCGCGCTCGCGCAACGCCGACGCTTGGCCGAGCACTTTCTGCAGCGTCGCGATATCGCGCGCATCGCTGCCGCGGGTCGCCGCAAGCATGCCGCGCTCGTCCTCCGCGCGTAGCCGCACCGCATCGCTGCGCTGCAGCCCTTCCAGTTCGCCGGCGGCCCGCTTGCGATTGTTCTTCAACGACTGCAGTTGCGACGCGTAGCGCGTGCGCGCCTCCGCATCGGCCTTGCCCGACGCTTCGATGACTCCGATCAACTGGTCCAGCACCGCCACCCGCTGCGGTAGCGTCGCCTCCACCTGCTCGGCGAACTCGGCCGCGGTGCGATGGCGGTAGGTGATGCCGGGGTAACCAGCCAGCATCGCGAAGTCGCCAGCCTTCGGCCCATCGGTGGCGATCTGCAGATGCGCCGGTGGCTGGTAGGGCACGTTGTCGGTGCTGTAGTCCGCCGGCTTGCCGTCCTTGCCCACGTACGCGCGCAGCAAGGTGAAATCGCCGCTGTGCCGCGGCCACATGAAGTTGTCGATCTCGTCGCCGTAGTTGCCGATCGCCCGCGGCGGCGCATACACCAGGCGCACGTCGCGCAGCTCCAACTGGCGAATCCGGTAGAAATCGGTGCCGTAGTACATGTTGGCGACACTGCAACGCACCCCGGCCTCGCGCTCGCAGTCGGCGACGATGCGCTTGCTCGCCGCATCCACAGCATCGTAGTAAGCGCGCCCGGTCTTGCCCTTGGCCGGCCCCAGCACCTGATCGGTGACCTTGTCGAAGCCCACTGTCACCAGCACCCGGAAATCCGGATTGGCCGCGCGCTCGTCGGCGCGATCCCGCGCGATGAACCCATTCTCGATCAGGTTCTCCTTGGCGGAGGTGTTGTACTGGATCACCCCATAGGCCACGTGGTGATTGGTCAACAGCAACCCGTCCGCGGACACGAACGCCCCGGTCCCGCCGCCGACCTTCACCACTGCACTCAGCGGCGGCTGCGTCACCTCGGCCAGCGTCTGGGGATCGCCTTGGAAGCCTGCCTCATGCAGCGGCTTGGCCAGCTCCGGCATTTGCGACGGCATCCACATGCCTTCGTCGGCGTGGGCGGTAGTGGTGAGGGCGAGGCTTAGGGCAAGAGAGGCGGCAAGGGAATTGGGCAAGGGCATGCGGAAATGGAGGCAAAGAACGTAACCGCGACCTTAGCCGGCCAATGCGATCGCAGCAACCAAGACGCCGATCCATTCATCGGTGGATGTGATCTTTACCAAGAAAGGTCCAGAATGCTCCCGACAAAAACGAGCGCACGGTCAGCTCACTTCCTACGAACATATATACAGATGCATACCATTGAATAAGTGATCCTACCCCGTCACCAGAAAGCCACGACCTAACGAGCCCCCATGAACCATCTAAAATAATTTGTCTGAAATGCAAAAAATTATTCGTCTCTACTAGAGCGCAGCTCAGTCAGTATCCTGTCTGCCTCTGCCTTATCTAATTCCCGAAAACTTTTTACATCTGTGAGGGTCACCAAGTTTTTTTTTGGATTGACCCTCACCAGTCCATCAAACTCAAACATGCCGCTTTTTTTTGATACAGACGCGTAAACCGCCATATTAAATTTCTTGATTCTCATGCTGCGTTCCTGTTCCGTGGGACTAGGCGCATCAAAGCTCCAAAAGTTAAATGCTGGTTTCATACATTTGGTGGAAATAGCAATGCTTGGATGATAAATATTACCGTAGATTTTCAGGCCATGAACCTCAACATTCTGAGTAGAAAATCTTGAGTGGATTGCTTTACAAAAATCCTCTCCTTCACCGCTCTTGGAGCATGAAGAACACGATGCGGCAGCAAAGAAAAAGACCGAAAACAAAAATTTCATGGCTTGTAACCAGAGCAGCTTGAACTTTGCTTACCATTACACGCAGATTCCCACGACTGTTTTGCACTTTCCCATATGCGCTGTTCCCGTTCCTGGAGTGACATTCCCGGAATATTAACGCCATTATTTATTCTTAGAACGTTGCCAATAGCTGACGTCATCCCATATGCACGTAATTCAGTAAGCATTCGCTCAAGCCCGGTAGCCGGATAAAAATTCCTGTTGAATCCCGGCTGCATTGAGTCCAATTTATGGGAGCCCTCATGCCCAATTATTCCGGCAGCCAGCATTTTCGCTGAAATATTGAGTCCAGACGCGACTGCTGATATTTGACTAGGATCTAAATCCATGCCCTTAGCCGTCAATTCCCCCAAATGGTCATCACTAAGATTAGTTAAATTTATTGAAAATCCATTTCCATCGTTGGCTGTGCCTACCATTCCAAGAATCTTCCCAAGTCGATCCTTAGCAGCGCCTTCTGCCATTTTTTGATAGCTTCTCTGCGCCGTGGAGACATAAGATTCAGCAATTTTGGCATCGTGGACATTGCAAGTTCCGCCTTTTCGGGTGCACTCATAGCGACCGTCTGGATCTACAAATAGGTAGGGGTTATTCGCTGCGTAATTATATCGATTAAAATTTTTCCCGGGCTTGCTGTACGGCGTGACCGGATCAACTGAAAGAAATTTACCAATTTGGGGATCATAATACCTTTGCTGCATATAATTAAGTCCAGTCGCAGCATCGTTCACATGGCCCGTGTATCCAGGCCCATCCGATATTGGATGATTCAGTAAATTTCCGTAGGGTTCATATTCACTACGTTCAACAATATTACGATTATTGTCTGTCACCAGCACAACAGACCCTAATCCGTCCGTATGAACATAGCGGACAGTTTGCGCCGATGCAGTGAAAGCAACTACAGAATAGAGAGCGGTAGCGGCCATCAGACGCAATATCGCACGAATCCCCTGGAAATTTGACATCACTCGTCCTTGCGAGTTGGAACCATCGATACGCGATGTAGAGTCGACTTTTCTCGTAGAAGCCGGATCGACAACGCTTCCCATAGCAACATTTCGGTACAACGGAATCTACGGAGCAGACTCCGCCAGAGCAGGCTTACTTCAAGTAGATCTCGACAATGTCGCAGCCATTGGTCTGCACATCGATCTTGCGCTTGTTCACCAGTGCAGTCATCAACACTGCCAGCAGCGCCTTACCGCCGGGCTGGTCGTCTTGGAAATGCAGGACGTGGTTTCCGGATGTGGCCTTGCATTCCGCTGGCGTGTCCGACAGCCAGACAAAATGATCGGTATGAGCTTGATACGTT
Source organism: Xanthomonas sp. LMG 12461 (assembly GCF_009192935.1). Taxonomy (NCBI): domain Bacteria; kingdom Pseudomonadati; phylum Pseudomonadota; class Gammaproteobacteria; order Lysobacterales; family Lysobacteraceae; genus Xanthomonas; species Xanthomonas sp. LMG 12461. Next base: position 40,536 of record NZ_NQYT01000006.1, on the reverse strand, counting down.
CCCAACTGCACGACGTCGACATTCTGCATCGATTCGTTTGCCGATGCTTGCCAGCTCAGCAAAGCGAGCATCAACGGCAGGCCCATTTTATATTTCATATTTCTTCTCTTCTTGAAACTGGATCAATCTGCGCCGTGCAAAAAAGCGCGACGCCCTCCAGATCATTACTTCTTCAGCCGTATGGAAATGACTTTGGTGCGATTACCGAAAATGCATACGCCCGAGTCGACCAGGAGTTCAACATCCGAATTACTGGTGTATGCAGCCAGCGCCATCGCCGTCAGCTCCTTGTACGACGGATGATCCTTGTCGATCGCGAAGTCGTTCAGGGGAGCCGAACACCCGGATGGGCCATCGTTGGAGGTATGAATCACCATGCCTTCGCCGTACCAGCCGTTCTCGACGTAGGTGATTTTCCCCGTCCAGACCACTTGCATGGCGGCGTCCGCCTCGTAAGAAAAACATGATGCTGCAATTGCCAACAGCAACCCCATCATCTTCAAGCTCATTTCATCCCCTTTTTTTATCCGTTGTTCGTCGCTTTTAATGCCTACAGCTTTTCTGGCCGCGACAGCAAAGAGCTCAACCGTCACCCAGCTGGACCTAGCCGTTCAACAGCAGCTGATACAGCAACGGCACGATGTCCACCGCAGGTCGCTGGTCGTGCGTCACGTTCGAAGCCGCGGTGCAGTTGCCGTCCGCCGTGCAAGCGGTCACCCGGTACGAATAGGTCCCTGCCGGCCTGGCCAACGAGGTCCAGTTGCCCTGGCCGCCGTCGTACACCGAGGTCCAGGTCACGCCATCCACGCTCTCCTCCACCACGTAGCGGGTCGCGCCGGAGACCGGGCTCCAGTTCACGTAGTCTTTGACCGAAGCGAGCTGCCCCAGCGGCCAGTCGGCTTCGGCGACCAGGCTGCCGCCCAACAGGATGTAGTCGGTGGACTTGGACTGGCGCTGGTTCTTCTGGAAACGCAGTGCGCCGGACTGATCGTACAGCGAGCCGATGTTGCCGGCGCTCTGCAGCGCTAGCGTGCGGCGGCCGTTGCCGTCGTAGCGGTAGGTCTCCTTGCCGGTCGCCTGGCGCAGGCGGTTGCCGTAGTCGAACACGAAGGCCTGGCCGTTCTTGTTGCTGAGGTTACCCTGCGGGTCGTAGCTCATGCCGATGACCGTGCTGCCGCCGCAACCACCGGTCTTGACGTTGGTCAGCTGCCAATTGACGTCATAGCAGTAGTAGTGATCCCGGCCGGGGGCTACGACGTGGGTCAGGTTGTCGAGGACGTCGTAGCTATAGGTGGCGGTTCCGAACATCGGCGACTCGGCCTTGGTCAGCCGATCCATGCCGTCGTAGGTCATGGTGCGGTTGCCGCGCTGGTTGCGGCCGGTGGCGCCGTCGCTTATACCTGCGACATTGCCATTGGCGTCGTAGTCGTAGCCATCGCTGAGGAACGCCGTGCCGCCGTAGGCATCCTGGCTGGTATCCGGCAACTGACGTGCGTTCTGCGTCATGGTGTGGACGATGCCGTTGCCGTAGGTGAACTGCTTGATCGCGCCATTCGGGTAGTAGCTCACGCCGGTGGCATAGCTGCCGGCCTGGGTCGGTTGACCCAGGGCATTGGGCGCGTAGTCCACCGTCTGCCCCGACGGATAGCGATGCGCGGCAAGGTGGCCATTGGCATCGTAGGCGTAGCCCAGCGCCCAGGTCTCGCCATCGGCCTGGCCCTGGCTTTCAGCAATCAGCAGGCGACGCTTGTTGTAGGCGTAGCTGTTGTAGGTGGCGACGCCGTTGTTGGTGGTGGTGATCTGCTTGACCGCCCCGTCCGGCCAGTAGCTCCAGGCCTGATTGCCGTTGCCGTCAGGGAAGCTCAGCGCCTTGATCCGGTTGCGCACGTCGTAGCTGCGATCGACCCGGCGGCCGGAGGCAAAGGCCGAGTCCGCATCGCATGAGGTGGTGCTGGGCAACGACAGGCCCGCCGCACTCCAGGCGAGATTGCCGGCAGCGTCGTAGCCGTTGGCGGTGGCACCGGTTTCCGGTTCCACCGTCTTGCACAGCTGCTGGTAGGTGTCGTAGACGTAGCTGCGGGTCACCGACACGGTGCCGTTGGCGTCGTGGCGGCGGATGGACAGCGGCTTGCCGAAGATGTCGCGGTTGATCTCGGTGGTGGCGCCTTCCGGATGCTGGATCCAGACCGGCGTCTTGTAATCAGGCTGATCGAACACTTGGTAGCCAGCTACCGTCTTGTTGCCACGCGGATCGGTAACGCGCGTCTGATTTCCCGCTAGGTACTCGGTCAATGTTGTCAGCGTGCCCAGCTCTGAATCCAGAGACACAGACGTCGTCCGACCTAATGTGTCGTACTGCGTTCTAGTACCGGCGCTGAGGGCATCAGTGGTTCCCGCGAATGACGCAAAGGCCACTCGACCCTTATAGTCATAAGAGAAACGTTGATAGCGCCCAGTTGCTCCTGGATTACCGGCGTCATATTCATATGTAACAATCGGCCGCAGAAATCCATCGAAATACAGGACCTTCCGCGCATTTCCAGTAGCGGTTGTTTGCCGCCAGTGGCCGGCAGGCAAGCCATATTCCGACGACCCAACTTGCTCGAAGGTCGCCGTTGTCGTGTTCCAGTTCTGACTATCCCCTGTCGGATAGGTGACGCTCGTCAGGCGCCCCATCACGTCGTAGCTATAGCCTGTCGTCGCGCCTGACTCATCGGTAACGGATGTGATCCAGCCATAGTCGTTTACATTCGCGCTGATAGCCGCTCCATTAGCGAAGCGGATAGATGTAGGCACCCCCCGTTTCCAATTCGAAAAGCTTGTGGAATTGTTAGCCCCGTCAACGGAAGAGGAGAGTGTTCCATCAGAGTTGTAATAGAACTTCTGCCGTAACTTTCCATACTCATAGGAAATTGCAGGCAGACTGGTTAACGGATCGTAGTCGACCTGCGACTCCACTAACCCAGTGTCACTATTAGTGCGCTTGGCTACCTGGCCCAGGATCCACTTCTCGTAGTTATCGCTGTAATCCAAACGATCGGATCGCTGGTGCCAAGGGCTGTAGCGATTAGCAGCCGACATCCGGCCAAAGACGTCGAAACTAGTCACTTTATAATTATAGGAAGAACCAGATTCAGTGATGGCTCGACCTGAGACCGGAGAAATCGTGCCGACCTGAGCGCTATTGATATTATCGAGTAGCACACTTCCTATTACTTTGGGCCACGGGCCTGTCGAAGGTGACGCATATGTCGAGTCTTCACGACGCAGCAGTGTCGATCCAACTGCACCGTCATAAATTTCGGTGCTCAATAGTTGACTTTCTGTAGAGTCGTAACGATTACTGAAGGTATACCGGCTTACCGCTCCCGTTGGCGACTTAAGATCTGTCCAGACAGTGGTAGCGCAGCCAGATGCGCAGTCCTTGGCCCAGCTCCCCTGGGGGGCCGAGTAGCTATATGTCCAAGTCTGCTCCGACACACCGGGACCGGAAATGCGCTCAGACAGAATGTTGATACCCTTTGTAATATTGGGGATTTCGAGGGTCAACTTTCCAGGGGAGCTAGAGTCACATAAAAACGGAACATAAGAGCGCCCGCGGATCAAAGTTCCAACACTAAAGTTCCCTATCAATCCGGAAGGATGTTTCAGCGAGATGTTTGCGGAGCCCCCACTTTGACGATAACTGAACGAAGAACACCCGTCATAAGCATCATAAGTGATGGTTGAAAGATCACTAAACCTCGCGAGCCCAGAGACGTCCATCGCCCAAGAGCTGCCATCCGGGAGGATCGCACTGGTCAAGTGCACCTTGGAGTCAGAAAGCGTGGCATACGAGTAACTCCAGGTTCTGGACGGAGCGTCAGAGGCCTGAAGTGTCGCGGTGGTTATTCTGCTTCCTACATCAGACGTATTATTTCCGGTCCACGTTTCATAATTCAGGACCAGCGAACGCCCATCACTCGACTGGATCTTTACGAGATTTCCGTTAGCGTCGTACTGATAAGAAAGGCTGTTACCAAAGCGGTCCTCAATGCGGGACGTCATCATCATCGCCATCTGGCGGGCAACGCCCCCGAATCCGGGTTGCGCGAATCCGACATTGTCGTAACCTCGGTAGATCAGCCAATCCATCCAGTATTTGGTACCATCGGGCGAAACCACCAGGAATCCCTGCCCGCCTTGCCCATTGGAAGTCTGCGCAAGGCAAGTGACCATCCAATGTTGTCGCGTGACGATCGGGAATGACATTTGATTGCCACTGGCATCTTTCATCCGCGGCGAAAGCGTATTTGAACTATCTCGGCGCAGCAGATCCTGGCGCCCCATTCCGGGAATAATGAGCTGGTAGCCGCCCCACCATTGCTCGGCAGTATAGATAACCGGTGCTTGACGGCCGACATTGAGCACCACTGCAGGCGCTTTGGTAAAATTCGAGCAACGATCACCACGAAAGAATTGATTTTCGTTCGTGGTCAGCGTTTGAATACTAGGAAGTTCCAGCCGCCAATCGGCAAAGGCCCGTGCCGCTCCTTCTCTTGGGCTTGAGTCGGACGGATCGAACGTACGTATCAGTTGAATCGGCAACCCAATACCAGGCTGATCGATATCCACCTGCCTGAAGGTCAGTGCGCCGTTGTAAAGGCTGATTTCTTCGCCAAAAGGCTTGTCGCCCAGGGGCTGTATCTCACGAGATGTCCGAATGCGCTTGTCGAACTCGTCTTCCGGCGTGACCGCCAGGGCGTTCTGCAGACCAGATACGGACAGACACACGAATAGGACGACGGTGCGCCATCCCTGCCGCTGAGTGAACATTGATTGCCCCTGTAGACGTGCCAACGCGACGCTGGCAGCACTGTCAATTACACAGTACCGCCGGAATTTGTCAAGGCAGTTTCATCGTCGCAGGGCCGCGCACTACTTCTCCTTCCGCCAATTCACCGACCCACGGTTCTCCACCGTGCTCGATTCCACCTCGGCGTCGAAGCCGCGGCCCAGCAGATATTTCAGCGTCAAGACCGAGCCGCTGCCGATCAGCGACACGCCGTAGCTGACGTAGAGTTTCGGCGAGAGATATTTGCCGAAGCCCACCACCGAGCCGCCGAGGGTGCGCGACTGGCTGACGCCGGCGTCGTCGAAACCGAGCCTGGCGCCGAGCTGCGAGGCGAGCAGGCCGCTGCCGGCCGACAGGGCGCTGGCCGCGGCGGTGACCTGGTCGGCTTCGGCGCTGCTGGTGTTGCTGAGGCTGCGGCCCAGCACCAGGTAGGACATCGCCTCCGATTGCGACATCGACGGGTCCGACCACACGTCCGCATGCGGGGCGGTGGCGCGGCCGGTAACGTCGATGCCGGCGGTGACGTCGCCGACCTGGCGCTGCGCGCGGATGTTGATGCGCGGGTCGGAGACGATGTTGTTGCTCCAGGTGAGCTGGCCGCGGGTGATGGTCAGGTCCTGGCCGTACGCCTTGTACTTGCCGCTGACGTCCAGCCCGCCGGTGGCGGTGGTTTCGCGGCCCGGCCGCGAGCGCACCTGCATGGCGCCGGTCAGCGCACCCTTGAGGCCGAAGCCGGCCATCTTCACCTGGTCGCCCAGGGTCACGCGCAGGTCCATCTCCAGCGGCGAGGTCGGCGTGGCCTCGGGGTCGGCCGGGTCCAGCACCACCACGTCCTCGGACAGCGAGGTGCCGCGGTCCAGCCGCTCCAGGTCGATGTCGGCCGAGGGCACGGTGACCTGGCCGCTCAGCATCATGGTCTTGTTGGCGATGCCGAACTGCAGGTCGGGATTGGCCACCGCGCGCAGTTCGGCGGTGTTGGAGACCAGCACGTTGGTACCGCGGATGTTCAACTGCAGCGGCGTGCGGTCGCCGTACCAGGACAGGCCGCCATCGACGTTGAGCGTGCCTTCGCCGGACTTCACCGAGGCGACGATGCGCGCCGAGCCGTCCGGCTGCGCGTCGAAGCGGCCCTTGCCCTCGCTCAGGGTCAGGCCCAGCGCCGGCAGTTCGCCGGTGAAGTTGCTCAACGTGGCGTCGCCGCCCATCGCCGGCTGCGAGCGGGTGCCGCGCAGGCTGACGTGGCCTTCGACCAGGCCCTTGGGCCGGACCAGATCGGGCGAGAACAGCTCCAGCCAGTACAGCCGCGCCATGTTCATGTAGATCTCGCCGGTCAGCGGCGCATACGCATCCCAGCCGGTATCGACAGTGGCGTCGACGAAGCCGTCGCCCTGGAAGCCGATGCCGAGCTTGGAGTGGATGTGCTGCGCGCTGAAGTCGGTGACGAAACTGAACTGGTCGTAGCGCAGCAGTTCGCCGCGGGCGTTGTCGCCCAGGCGCAGGCCGCCTTCGCGCGAGGCCAGGCGCAGCGACCCCTGCCAGGCGTTGCCGGCCGGCTTGAAGCTGCCGTCGATGGACAGGTCGCCACGCAGGTACATCTTGCGGCCGTTGCTGGGCGGCAGCCATGGCTGCACCAGGGCCAGCGGCAGGGCGTCGCCGCGCAGGGTCAGGCCCTGCTTCGGCCAATCGGCGGACACGCACAAGGCGCCGCCGCTGCCCGGGGCCAGGCAGCTCTCGGAGAGGCTGAAGGCGCTGCCGGCCACGCTGAAGTTGGCCGCCTGCCGCAACTGCCACGGCTCGCCCTTGGCCGGTGCGATGCGCAGCGTGTTCAAGGCGCCCTGCCACCGCGCGCCATCGCGTCGCACCTGCCCGGCCAGGGCCAGCGCGCCCATGTCGTTCTCGGTCTTGGCATCGAGTTGCAGGTTCTCGACCGCGCCGCGCGCATCCACGCTCAGCGTCTGCAGCAGCACGCCGGCATTGATCGCACTGCCGCGCAGGGCGAGTTCGCCGCCATTGCCGCGCCAGGGCAGGCGCCCGCGCAGGCTGAGGTTGTCGGCGCTGTAGCTGTCCCACTTCAGTCCGCTGCCGGAGAGGTCGGCGGTGAGATCGGGCGCGTCGCGGCGGCCCTTGACCTGCACGCTGCCGCGCAGGCTGCCGGCGCCGCCGGGCAGCAGGTCGGCCAGTTGCAGCGGCTGCAGCTGCGCGTCGATGTCGAGCTGGTCGCCGACCTTGCCCTGCGCCTGCAGGCGGCTGTCGCCCAGGCTCAGTTGCAGCTTGCCTTCGCCCTGGCTGCCCTGCAGGGCGAGCTTGGCGTTGGCGTCGAGCGGGCGGCTGCGCAGGCGTCCGTTCAAGCGCGGGATGTCGAGCGTGGCCTGGTAGCCGGCGGCACTGCCGTCCGGCCGCGCCGGCAACTGCTTGCCCTGCGAGGCGAAGGTGCCGGACAGCTTGCCGTCCCAGCCCGGTGCGAAATAGCCGGGGTCGAAGCCGGCAAGCGTGCCTTGCACGTCCCAGTTCAACTCCGGCACCCAGGCCACGTGGCCGCCCAGGTCGAGCGTGCCGCTGGGCATGCTCGCGCGCACCTGCTTCAGTTGCGCCTGGCGATCGTCGCCGCGCACGTCCAACTGCAGGTTGGCGCTGTCCTTGCCGCGGGCGACGGTGGCCTCGCCGTAGGTGGCCCATTGCTTGATCGTGCCGGCCACGCCCAGGTTGGCCTCGACCAGCTTGATCGGCACCGCCGGCGCGTCCGGGGTGGACGGATCCGGCGCGGTGGTGAAGCTCATACCGCTGGCGTTGACCGCAAAGCGCAGCTGCGCGTTGTCCGGGTCGCGCAGATCGGCGGTGCCGCGCAGGCGCAGTTGCCCGTCGAAGGCGCGCAGTTGCAGCGGCGCCACGGTGAGTACCTGGTTGTCCAGACTCAGGTGCGAGGGATCGAGTACCAGCTTCTGTCCGTCGCGCGATAGCTCGCCCTGCAGATCGGCGTTGCCGCCCTTGCCCTTGGCATGCAGATCGAAGGCCAGCGGCACGGACGCCGGCGCGTCGTCGGCCGGCGGCACCAGCAGCGACGGATCCAGCGCCTTGCTGCTGGCGGCGAATTCCCACACCGGATCGGTGCGGCCGGTGAACACCAGAGTCGCGCGCAGCGGCGCCGGCGCATTGCCGGCGATGGCCACTTCCATCTTGTCCAGGTCGCCGCGCGCGACCAGGCCCAAACGCGCCGGGGTGCGCCCGCGCGCAGCCGGCAGCACTGCACTGGCGGTAAGGTCGGCCTTGTAGTCCTGGCCCGGCAGGTAATCGCCATTGATACGGAAATCGCCGCGGTCGCTATTCACCACCACCTGGGTGGCGCGGAACTCGCCATTGGCCACTTCCACGCCGCCGCGCAGCGTGCGGATGTCGATCATCGGCTGCTGCGCCTGGGTGATGCGCAGGCCGTCGATGGCGATGCGGTCGGCCTGCAGCGCCAGCGGCACTTCGATCTGCGGCAGCGACTGCGGCCAGCGCGGCAGTTCGAACGGTTCGTCGCTCTTGGCCAGGTTGAGCGTGGCGTTGGTCAGCTCCAGCGCGTCCAGTTGCAACTTGCGCCCGAGCAGCGGGCGGATGTCCGGATCCAGGTAGGCGCGCTCGGCGGTGAAGTGGATCTCGTTGTAGCGAAAATCCAGGTTGTGCAGGATCAGCGGACCGGCCAGCGGCCCTTCGGCGCGCTCCCAGGTGAGCGTGGAGCCGGCCGGCAGCCGCGCCACCACCTGCGCCAGCAGCACGTCGCGCCCGGCCACGGTCTGCAGCAGCCAGTACAGCGCGATCACCGCCAGCAGCACCAGGCCGGCCACGGTCAGTGCCGAGCCCCACCAGAAGCGCTTGCGCCGATAAAAACGCGGGCGCCGCGGTGGCGGCGGCGTGGCGGGCGACGTCGGCTCCAGCGGCGCGCTCACAGGTTGGCTCCGATGTTGAGATAGAGCTGGAACTGCGAGTCGGGATCATTGAGGCCATGGGCGATGTCCACCCGCACCGGGCCGACCGGCGAACGCCAGCGCAGGCCGAAGCCGACGCCGGTGTGCCAGTCCGGCGTGTCGTCGAAGGCGCTGCCGCTATCGACGAATACCGCGCCGCCCCAGGGCCCGCCCTTGAAGTAGTGCTCGTACTCGGCGCTGCCGGTGAGGATGTGCTTGGCGCCGAGCGCGAAACGGTCCGGCCGCGGCGTGCGCGGGCCGACTTCTCGGAACGCATAACCGCGGATGCTGTTGTCGCCGCCGGCGAAGAATCGCAGGCTCGGCGGCATCGCCACCAGGGCGTCGGTCCAGGTGCTGCCGGCTTCGCCGCGCAGGATCAGGCGGTCGTTGTCGCCGATGCCGTGGAACCAGTTCACTCGCATGTGCGCCTGCACGAAGCTGGCATCCGAGCCCACACCCTCGGCCCCGCCGCGCAGGCTGATGTTGCCGCTGAAGCCCTTGCGCGGGAACACCTTGTCGTCCACGCCGACGTAGTCGGCTTCGATCTGCGGATAGAACAACGTGGAAGTCTGGTACAGCGCGCCGTCGAACACCTCGTCGGTGGCGTAGCGCCAGCGTTCGCGCAGCGCGTTGATCGAGGCGATGGCGGTCCAGTGCTCGTTGATCTGGCCGCTGCGGCTGCCGGTGAGCTTGACGTTGCGCAGGTCGATGTAATCGGTCTGCTCGTCGTACACGCGCAGCGAGGTGGTGTACCAGCCGTCGAGCCAGCGGAACGCCGGGATCCGGTAGCTGGTGATGAAGCTCTTGCGCTTCTGCGCATAGTCCAGCTGGGTGCTGAGCTTGTGCCCGCGCGCGTTGACGTAGCGGCGATCCACGCCCAGGCGCACGCCGGCGCCGCTCTCGCTGCCGTAGCTGAGGCCGGCGGTGTAGATGCTGCGCTTGGCGCGGGTGAGGTTGACGTCCACCGGCACGTCGCCGTTGGCGTCGGCTTCTTCCGGCTTGGGCTGGATGTCGATGACGCTGAAGTAGTCGAGCTTGACCAGCGACTCGCGCAGGCGGTCGAGCTTGCCCTCGTGGTAGTAGCTGCCTTCCTGCCAGTACACCAGCGGGTCGAACAGCTTCTGGTTGAAGTAATCCTGGTGGAAGCGGATCGGACCCATGTTGTAGCGGCGGCCGCTGTCCCAGCTCAGGTCGATGTCGGCGGCGTGGTCGGCGCGGGTCACCTCGACCTTGCGCTGGGTGAAGTCGGCATCGAAGTAGCCGCGCTCGGCCAGGCGCCGGGTGATGGTGACCTTGCTGGTCTCGTAGACGCTGCTGACGAAGATATCGCCCTTGCGCGGCCGGAAGTTCTTCAGGTCGTCGCCCAGGTAGCGGTCGTCCTCGGCCGGGCCGGTGATGCCCACATGGAAATTGCGCACCCGGATCGGCTCGCCCTTGTCCACGTGCACCACCACGGTCAGCGTGTCGTCCTGGCGCGGCGCCTCGACGGTGATGGTGGGGGTGAAATAGCCGAACGGCTCCAGCGCCTGCCGGGTCTGCCGTTCGGCCTGGCTCAACAGGTACTCCAGTCGCGACTCGCCCTGGTCCTTGCCGATGGCGTCGTACAGCGACAGCGAGACCTGGATGTTCTCGATCATCGCCGCGTCCTCGTCCTTGTTCAGGCCCTGGATCTGCACCTTTTCGATGACGCCACGGGCCTCGGCGAGGCCGGCCAGGGAGAGCAGGGACAGGACGGTGGCGAGACGGGGGATGGGTCGCATGGGCGTCAGAATACCGGCACCCCATGTGAAGCTGTTAACTAGACGTTTGTTGGACGTGACCGGGATGTGGGACACGGCGGTCTGCGCAGGGGCCTTTGCGCCTCCCGGACCTGCGGCGGCGAAGCGTCTGCGCCACCAAGCGCGAGCGCGCCGGTGGCGCTTGCCAAGCCGCGACGGCGGCGCCACGCTGTCGCCCCGACCCGCAGGAGCGCCGCATGTCCACCGTGATCGAGACCGCGCGGCTGCTGCTGCGCCGCCTGGACCCCGAGGGCGACGCGGCGCCGATGCTGGCCCTGCTCAACGACCCCGGCTTCCTGGCGCACATCGGCGACCGTGGGGTGCGCGACGAAGCGCAGGCCAGCCGCTATCTCGCCGACGGCTCCGTGCGCAGCTACGCCGAGCACGGCTTCGGCCTGTATGCCGTGGAACGCCGCGCCGACGGCGCCTGGCTCGGCGTGGCCGGGCTGGTACTGCGGCCGACCCTGCCCGCGCCCGACCTGGGCTATGCCCTGCTGCAGCCCTATGCGGGCCAGGGCTACGCCAGCGAAGCGGCCCGCGCGGTCCTGGACTACGCACGCACCGTGCTGGCGCTGCCGCGCGTCTATGCGATCGTGGCCCCCGGCAACGCGCGCTCGCTGCGGCTGCTCGTCGCGCTGGGCTTCGTCGCCCAGGGGCACGTACGCCTGAGTCCGGAGGCGGCCGAGGTCGAACTCCATCTGTGCGAACTGCACGCACCCCAGGAGCACACCTGAGCATGGACACCTTGCACACACTGCAGCTGTTCGCCGACTACAGCCAGTGGATGAACCAGCGTCTCTACGCCGCGGCCGCGACCCTGCCGGACGCCGCGATCACCGAGCCGCGCGGCGCCTTCTTCGGGTCGCTGTTGGGTACGCTCAATCACCTGGTGGTGGCCGATACGATCTGGCTGCAGCGCTTCGCCCAGCATCCGGCACGGCACCCGGCGCTGCAGGCCATCGCCGCCACGCCGGTCCCCACCGCCCTGGATGCGCCGCAGGCCGACTGCCTGGCGGACCTGCGGACGCAACGCGAGTCCCTGGATGCGACGATCGCCGAGTGGATGTCGCAACTGCATGCCGACGACCTCGACGTGGCGCTGCGCTATCGCAACACCCGAGGCGAATCGCACGGCCGGCGCTTCGTCGACCTGCTGCTGCACTTCTTCAACCACCAGACCCACCATCGTGGCCAGGCCACCACCCTGCTGAGCCAGGCGGGTGCCGATGTCGGTGTCACCGACATGCTGGCGGTGATTCCGCAGGTGGAGGTGGAGTGATCCTGCGATCGCGGGGCGCTGCGCTTGGTGCGTGCCTTGATGTTTAGGGCACCTGTAGTAACGCGCCTTGCCGCGGTTTTGCGGGGGGTCTGCCGCCGCTCCTACAAGTGAGCGTTCTTTGATTAACCAGAGGCTTCGTTTAGAAGCCCATCCACGCAGCGTCACTCGTGCGCAAGCTGCGCCTGCAACTGCGCCACGATCTCGCGCAGCTCCGCCACCTCGGCCTCCAGCGCCTGCACCCGCCCTTCCAACTCATCGTTGCCCGAGGCGGTCGGCCGCGCCTTGAACGTGGCCGCCAGCGCCTCTGCATCCACCGGACCGGTCAGCAAATGCATGTAGCGGTCCTCGCGCTGCCCGCTTGCACGCGGCAACTGCACCGCCAACTGACGCTGCGCCAGCCGTTCCAACTGATGGCGGACGTCGTCCGCATCGGCGAAGCGCGCCATGCGCTCGGCCCGCGTCAGCAACTCGTTGGCGGTCTGCGGACCGCGCAACAGCAGCAGGCCGAGCAGGGCCACCTGTTGCTGGGTCAGATCCAGCGCCGACGCCAACCGATGCTCGTAGCGCTCGGCGCGCGAAGAGAACTGCTGCCGCACCAACCCGCGCCCCTCCAGTTGCCGCAGCGCATGCTGCACATCGCCCGGGCTCAACGACATCACCGGCTCGCGCGAGGTCTTCTGATTGGCCGCCACCACCGTCGCATTGACCGTGAGCGGATACGCATCCGGCGTGGTCGCCTCCTTCTCGATCAGGCAGCCGAGGGCGCGGGCTTCGGTGGTGGAAAGGACGGGAACGGTGGGGGAGTCGGTCATCGTATGGACTGCTTGCTGGTCAGGGGCGAATCATACTGTTTGGCGAGTTACGGCTCTGTAGATCAATGCCGCACTCACCAACGCACTTTTCTAGTACAAAAGGATAGCTTCCAGTAGGCTGCGCATGATAAGCACATTATTATCTTTTACAGAAAGGCAAATGGCGAAAATGTTATGATTGGCCATTATATTTAAATGGCGCCGCTCGATGGATCTGAAATTATATTATTTTAAAATCAGCAACTAATCTATGGCAGCCACGTCAAAAACCCCGCCCCCATTTTTTACTTCATAAGCATGCCTAAATGATCCGTCTGGATAATATATGAGATACCGCCCGGTAACCATATCGAAATCCACAAGGTAATCCCCAATCACAACTTCTGTTTTTAGAATGAAAGACATGCATGAGGCAAACTCACCCAACAAATTACCGTACAACTCAACGCAAGAAATGCCGTTAACTAAAGTTCTGTACCCAGAATCCGCGCAAATAACCTCTAACCCAATGGATTTTTTTTGCTCTTCCGGAGAAAGACCGAGATACAGTGAGTGGTCAAATGCAGAGCCTACGTGCTCGCCGATGCAACTCAATGCCGCGCTGGCTACATCCGGGTAAGAAAACCTGGCCTTTAAGGAAAACTCAAAAAGAAAAATTTCCACTCGCCACCTCCGATAATTTAGGAAATCTTCTCTATAATATTTTTTTTTAGAGCTCTTAGACATTAAGGACATTAGCGACAGAACGCCTTGAGCCTTGGATTACAACGCCGCCCTCGTTATTCAGGACGCGCCTAAACCTGTCCGGAAGCGCGCCAGCCTTATTCGCAGCGACTCATCCCCACTTCATTGTCCTGTCGCCTGGAGGCACTCAGGGAAGTCAGCCAGACCAGAGGTATCGATGTCATTACCCCTAGACACGTCCGATTCATCTTTCTATTTTGAAAATTCCTTGGTAGTCACCGAATTCAGAAAATTTCTCGTAGTTTTTATCAGGATTGAATTTTGAATTCGCAACCTCAGACTCGCGAGGATTGAACTTATCCCGCCTAATAAAAAGATCGCCTTCTGGCTTAAAAATATAAGTATCAGCAGCTGCAATTTCCTGTGCTTCGGCAATATAGCTCCTATAAACTGCCATTACCAAAAACCAGCGCCCCCCTTCAATGAGCTTGAACTGATACGAGATATATTCCCTAAGTAAATTGTCCAGAAAGCCGACGCAAACAAATCCTTTTTTTAAAAAAATCTCTGCAAATGCTGACGGAGAGGAAGCCGAATTGACCAGCACTGTGTATGGCTCACGTTGCTCATGCCGATTTTCAGCGACTTCCTTCGAATAAATTTCCAAAGGAATTTTTTCAGATCTAGACCAAGCGCGGCAGTAATAAAAATTCATTTGTACACCTTTTTGCTAACATCCCTTATTTCAACGCCCATATTTCTTGCGTAGTCAATTAAACTTTGAGCAATTCCACTTTTTTGTTCGGGTACTTCTAAAATCAGCTTACCTTGCAGGGTCGTCCCCTTTAATTCCGAAGCCGTACTTTTTACATCGGCTATTTCTGTCCCATAAGAATATTTTTTTACAGCCTCTCTTATGTAGCCTTTCGCCGCATCTTCGGAAATTTCTGAAAGCTGCGTATATTTTCTTGAAATAATTTCACCAGCGGCTGGATCGTATGAGTCAACCCTATAATACCCACCTTCAGGATTAACCACGTAGACTTCGTTGTATGGATAGTTTTTTGCCTGCTCTTTGTTGAAATCATTACCATCATCAAGACGCTTTAGCCATTCAGGCTTTGTGCCAGCAACGGGAATTCCGTCAATTTTTCCACTTTTAGCGAACTCAATTGCCTCTTCAGAATCATATATCTTTCCAGAAGTCGACTGTAGGACAACATCACCGTCTTGATTAACTACGCGACGGAAGCCGTCCGGGAGCCCACCGGTCTCGTTCGCGGCCGCTCCTCCAGACTTCAACGTACTATAGCCAGCAGGCACTTCAGGGAAGCCAGCCAAACCAGAGGTATCAATTCCATTGCCTCTGGGCACATCCACCACGCTGTTCGGGTTGGGCGCCTCTGGCTTCAACAACGGTACTTCAGTGAGTACATCTCCCGCAGTGCCGGTCGTTGCAGTCTCCTTCACCACCAACGGCAGCACCGAATCAGAAGCGCCCTTGGTTGAATTCAAGGCTTCCTTGATGATGGTGACGGCCTTGCCGGCAACGATTCCACCCAACTCACCGACCTTGGACAGCACCACGGCCCCAGCGACCGCACTGAGAGCGCCCTTCGCATCGCCCGTCACCAGCTTGTGCGTTACATCCGCGACGAACCCGACATCGCCAGTGAAGGTCGTCCCGATGGCCCATGCGTCACGGTTCAAGACGCCATGGACATAGTCATCGGTCCAGCCAGCATCCGTGCGATTCAGCGCCTGCAGTAAGTGGCGCTGGTCGTCCTGACTTGTTGCTGTGCGCAGCACTGCTCCGTACACCTGATCAAGCGCTGGTGTGCCGCGCAAGGCGTTGGCGAACATCGAATGGTCGTTGTACTGGGCCCAGTCGGCAGAGAAATCCGTGTAGTCGGGCTTACTCTGCTTGAGTGCGTCCAGGAAGCTGAGCGCGTTTCCATCCTGGGCGACTAACCCGCCCATGCCGAGGATGTCGTTCCAACGGCTATCCGTTTGACGCATGGCCTGGACGATCAGGCGCTGCCGCGCGGCTTCCACCTGTTGTGGTGTGCATGCATCGCCACATTCCATCGCTGCGAACGTGGCAGCATTGGCATTGATCTTCTTCAGCTCGTCCGGATGCAGCTGCCGGTTGAAGTTCTCTCCATCCACTGCAACCCCGGCGCCAGTCTCGCCGCCGGCGACACCGCCAACCAACGCGCTGACCAGGTTCTGCACAAGCTTCGATTCACCTTCGGTAAGCGGGCGTGCAAGTTCCGCGGCGCCTGCACCTAGCGCACCTTGCATCGCATTTCCGCCACCAAGGCTCGCAGCGATCGCACCCGCGACGGCGTGCATCAGTGTCTTACCGGTTCCGCCGTCTTTCCAGAGATCGTTTTGCTCCTGGTACTCCGCCATGGTGGCTTTGGCAGTGTCCAGGTTCTGCTGGATTAGGGCGCGCTGCTCCGGAGTTAGATCGTCACGCTTCAATTGCCTTTCAGCGCCATCGGCAACAAGTGCGGCGTCCTTGTATTTGCTGGTCAGCGCGTCTCCAATCGCTCCAACCGTGCGGAAGCCAACCTCCCCCGCGACCTTGGCCATCTCCATTTGATCTTGGACTTTACGTTCGTCGAAGATCTGCTTCAGACCGGACTGCTGCAGCTCAGTCGCGTTACGATCCAGGTTTGCGACCGCCGAGTCGTCTCCGTTGCGAACTTCGATCGACCCTGCTGAGACGCTGCTCTTGGTGACGCTGGTGGTGCTGCCGTTCTGACCTCCAGCCAAACTCAGGGCGGCTCCAAGCGCTGCCTTGGTCGCACTGGACGCCATGTCCGAGCTGACTCCGACGCTGCTGGCTTTGTACTCCGCCTTGTTCTGCACGTCCTCGACAGTCAGGCTATTGGTGCTCAGGCGGTTCCTCTCGGCATCGGCGGTGCTGGCGATGGCGCCACCGATCAGGTGCGTGTCGCCGCCAACGGTAACGTCAAACCCACCATTACCAGCCTGGATTCCACTCTGCTCCTTGACGCTGGTGTAGCTGCTGTCGATCTTCTGCTGACTGTAATAGCCGCTGGCGTTGCCCCCGGTGCTATAGCCGTAGACCAATTGCACGCCTGCCTGCTGCTGCTTGCTCTTGTAGTCGTTGGTATCCTGCTCGCTCTGGATCAGCAGGTCGCCGCCGACCTTGGCCAGTACCTTGTCGCCGATGGCCTGTGCGCCTTTGATCGTTGTGTCGTTGCCACTGGCCAGGATCAGCGTGTCCTTGGCCGTGACCACGCTTTCGGTATGCAATTCGCTGTTGCCCTTGGCACTGCCCTTGCCGGCGTATGCAGTCAGGTAGACGCCAGTGGTGGTGCCGACGCTCACACCGATCTCGCCGCCGGCATTCTTGTTGCTCGACTTCTCGGTGTTGGTCTCTTGCTGACTCAGCAGGTTGAGGTTATTGGCCGCCGCCAAAGCGACGTTCTGGCCGTCGATCTTGCTGCCGATCACATTCAAGTCGCCGCCGGTGGCGGCGATGGTGACGTTGCCGTCGCTCAGGATGCGGCTGCCGCCGGTGGTTTCCTCGTGAGTAACGGTCTTGCTGGAAGCGCTGCTGGCACCGATGCCGATGCGCAGGCTGACTCCGCCCATCTGTGCGCCTTGCGCGTCAGCGGCTTGGTAGGCATCGACGCTGTCCTTGACTGCGTAACCAGCCTTGGCCGCATAAAGCGCCTGCAGTCGGCTATCCTCGACTTCGCTGCCGCGCTTGGTGGCGCCATATGCCGCTTCGGCCGCCTGTACCACCGCGCCGGTCAGGCCCAGGGTGATCCCCGCACTCTGCTGCTTTGAGGTCTGCACCGTGTCCACGCGATTCTCGACCGCGGCGATAGTCACGTCCTTGCCGACGATGGCGGTGCCGGTCTTGCTCAGCACGTCGCTGCCGGTGATCGCCACGGCATTGCCGGCGGTGAGGGTGACGGAGCCATCGGTGCTGCCGACCAAGCTGCCGCTCTGGCTCACCTCGGTGGTGTTGAGTGTATTGGTCTGCTTGCTCGCACCCAGGGTGACGCTGAAGCCGCCGCCGCTGTACAGGCCGGTCTTCTTGACCTTCTTGTCGTGCTCCTCGCTGTGCGTGTTCTGCGCCGTCTCCAGCGTCAGGTCGTTGCCCGCAGCAACGACCACATTGCCGGTGCCGGCGACCTGCGCGCCTTGCGAGAGCAGGTCGTGGCCGGCCGCGATCTGCACGGTGTCGCCACTGAGCGTGGTTGCCACCGCGGTGCTGTCGTGCCACTCGTCATGCGTGGTGGTGGTCTTGCTGGACAGGAAGCCGGTTTTCTTCTTCTGCATGTCCTGCACGGCGTCGTGCTGCTCCTGCGCGGCGAGCAGGTTGACGTCGTTGCCGGCGGACACCGCCAGCGCGCCCTTGTCGGTGAACGCCTTGGCCGCGGTCAGGTTCACGTCGTGGCCGGACTGCAGGGCGATGTCGCCGCCGGCGGTGAACTCGGTGCCGTGGACGGTCTCGTCGCGGGTGCGGGTCGTCTGCTTGAAGCGATTGCGCGTTTCTACGGTGGTACTTGTATCGACCGTGGTCAGGGTGGTGCTGTTGAGGTCGTTGCCTGCGACCACCGCCAAACCCTTACCGGCATTGAGCTTGGCCGCGGTCAGATTGACGTCGTGGCCGGCGCTGAGCACCAGGTTGCCGCCGGCGGTGAGAGCTTGCTGGTCGATGGCTTGGATGTTGCTGGCCGTGACGACCTTGGTCTTGCCTTGGCGAGTCTCGTCGGTGGTGGTGTGGCTGTCTCCCAGCACCGAGGTCACGTCGAGGTCGTGTCCAGCTGCGGCCATCAGGTCGCCGCCGGCCTTCACCTGCGCCTGGCGGATGATCAGATCGTTGCCGGCGGCCAGTTGCAGATTGCCGCCGACCGTCAGGCTGGATGTATCGCCACCGCGCATCAAGCCGGATTCGTCACGCAGCGCTGTAGGTTGCAGCAGCAGGTTGTTGCCTGCTTGCAACGCGGCATCGTTGCCGGCCTGTAGGGTGGTGCCGGTCAGGCTGAGGTCGCGGCCGGCCTGCAGCAGCAGGTTGTTGCCGGCAGTGATGCCCGAACGCAGGTCGCCGCCGGCGAGGGCGTCGCGGCTGGTGCTAGTGAGGTCGCGGCCGGCACTGAGCAGCACGTCGCGGCCGGCGATCTGGCCGCCGAGGTTGAGCAGGTCCTGACTGGCCTGCAACGCCACCGTGCCGCTGGACACGATGCGGCCCTGGTTCAGCAGGTTGCCGACGTTGGCGCTGACATTGGCGCCGCCGATGGTGCCGGTGTTGCTCAGGCCGGCCGTGGCGTTGAGCGAGACGTCGCCGTTGTCGCTGGCCAGCAATGCGCCGTCGCTGCGCAGGGTCAGCGCGGTCTTCGACGACAGGTACACCACCGGCACCAGCACCTTCTGGCCTTGGTACTCCTGTTCCACCATCCACACCATGTCGTGGGTCAGCGCGGCGACCTGGTCGGCGGTCAGCGCCACGCCCACGCTCAGGTGTAGGGTGCCGGCCTCGGCGACGCCGCCGTCGAGCAGCGCGCGGTACTGGGCCACGCCGTCGGCGTAGTTGCCCAGGTAACGGCGGCCGGTGAGCTGGGTGATCTGGTCCAGCACCAGCCGCTGTTCGTAGAAACCATCGCCCAGGCGGGTCTGGGTCCACTGCGGATCCACGCCGAGTTTGTCGAGCAGGTAGTCGCTGCTGATGAAGTTGTTGTAGTCGACGAAACGCGGATCGGTCTCGATCAGATAGCGGCGGCCGGGGGCGCTGGTGCTGGCCTTGACCCCGCCCAGGCCGTTGGCAGCCCGACCCAGCGTGTTGACGCTGGCGCCGTTGCTGCCGACCAGGCGGTACAGCCCGCCCATCGGCAGCACGATGTTGCCCAGCGGCACGCCGACGCCGCCGACCACCTGCGGCACCTGGCCGGTACCCGGATCGATCTGCTGGTACTGAGTCGGCACGCTGCCGGCGGTCAGCACCACCTGCGCGGTGCCGGCCTGGACCTGGCTGCGGCTGCCGCTGCCGGCGCCGCCGAGCTGGGCCTGCACGCCGCTGGCCTGGACCTGGGACGCAGTGGCACTGCCGCCATCGGCCAGGGTGGCCTGGCCGTCGTCGATGCGGATGGCACCGAGGCTGGCGGTGGCGATCCGGTTGCCGACGTTGGCCTTGGTCGGCGTCGCAGCGGTCTGCGCCTGCACGGCGATACCGCCAGCGCCGTCGGCGCTCTTGGTGACGTACGGGTTCAGGCCCGTGCCTTGGGTAGCGTTGAAGGACGCGCCGCCGATGCTGCGACCATCGCTGCCGACCGCGCCGTTGCGGATGGTGGCGCCACTGATCGAAACGCCCTGTCCGCCGGTCATGTTGGCGGCGAGGGCGATGTAGCTGTTGTCCAGAATCCCTGAGTTGTATTCGTTTTCTTCTACGTTGTACTCACAGCCGTCTGCACGATAGCCGCGTGCGCAATCACCATCCTGAAGAACGGCCACTTGTTCGATGTCGGTGTACTTGGTGCGCTGGCTTAACGCCAGCGCGTTGTTGCTTACGATCTCTTGCCCACTAATCAGGGCATCACTCAAGCCGCTCGTGCTATGACGATTGACAAAGAGCAGACCGGCTGCGGCGACCGTCGACGCATAGTTGTTCACGCTGCCGGACATGGAGATGTTCCGTCCAGCGAGGATGCGTCCCTCGGCGCTGGCGGAGATGAATTTGTCGCGACTGATGACGTCGTAGGTCCGGGTTTCGCGCAGGATGATTCTGTCGCCGAGGTTTGGACCATTCGGTTCGGGTGCCGGCTCACCGACGTACAAGTCTTCACTAGGTGTCGTGGCATTGATTGCCTCGCGCTCGGCATCCGACAGCGGTGCGGCCTCGGCATTTACCACGCGCCGCCGGTTATTGATCTGATTGGCCGCGATCAGGATGCTGCCATCGGCCTCGATGCTGCCGGAGACGTTGTCCAGCGTGCCGGTGCGCGCGGTGAGCGTGCCGTTGCCGTCGCGCGCGGCGCCGATGGCGATGTTGCCGAGGCTGAAGATCTTCGCGTCGCGGTTGACCAGTTGGTCGCGCACCAGCAGGGTCATGCCGCTGGTGGCGCCGATCAGCGCGCTGCCGTAGGCGGCGTTGTCGGTGGCGCCGCCCAGGTCGGCACCGTTGACCAGGGTGCCGGTGTCCACCAGCACGTTGCCGCCGACCAGGCTGCCGGTGTTGGACACCGACCCGGCAGTGACCTGCAGGTTGCCGCTGGCGGAGAGGTCGCCGGCGTTGCTGACGCTGCCGCCGGTGTTCAACTGCACGTTGCCCGAGCGCATGCTGGCGCCGGCCACGTTGTTGATGCTGCTGGCATTGATGCCCAGGCTGCGCCCGGCCTGCAGCGCCGAGGCGTTGACGAAGTTGCCGCCCACCGCCAGGCGGAAGTCGCCGTTGCTGGTGATGTCGGCACCGGCGCGATGGGTGTAATCGCTGCGGATGGTCAGGTCGAGCAGGTTCTGGCCGAGGATGCTGCCGCCGCCGTCGAAGCCGACGGTGTCGATGACCACGTCGCCCGCGCCGCCGGCGCTGCTGCCGGCGCCGATCTGCCCGCCGCTGTTGCTCAGGCTCTGCAGATTCAGGCGCACCGCCTGCTCGGCCTTGATCTTGCCGTTGCGGTTGTCGAGCGTGGCGCCGCTCCGCTGCAACAGCATGCTGGCGCCGGCGTAGACGCTGCCGCCCTGGTTGTCGAGCGCGTTGGTGTTGGCGACCAGGTCGCCGCCGGCCACCAGTTGCCCGCTGCCGTTGGCGATGCTGGCGGCGTCGAGCACGACGCTGCCGCGCCCGCCCAGGCTGCCGCCGACGTTGCGCAACTCGCCGCCGGTGGTGAGCCGGGTCAGGCCGCCGCCGTTGTTGACGACGCTGCCCTGGCTGTTGTCGATGCGGCCGCCGGACAGGGTCATGGCGTTGCCGCTGTCGAGCTGGCCGCCGCTGTTGAGCAGCGCCCCGGCGACGGCGACGCTGAGGTCGCGGGCGGCGCCGATGCGGCCGCTCTGGTGATTGTCGAGCTGGCCGCGCGCGGTCAACGCCAGGTCGCGCCCGGCCTGCAGGGTCCCGCCGCTGTTGCTTGCGTTCTCCGCGTTCAGCGTCAGATCGGTGCTGGCGCCGATCACGCCCGCATCGTTGTTCAACGTATGCGCCAGATCCACGCGCAGGTCGCCACCCGCACCACCGCTGCTCAGCGCCTGCATGGTGCCGCCGCGGTTTTCGAGGCTGTCGGCGCGCAGCACCAGGCTGCCGCCGGCGGCCTGCACCACGCCGAGGCGGTTGTCGAGCGCGCCGCTGCCCAGTTGCACATTCAAGCCGCGTGCGGACACGCTGCCGCCGATATTGCCCAGGCCGGCCGCGGTGACGCTGGCATCGCCGGCCGCGGCGATGGCGCCGCCCTGGTTGTCGAGCGTGTTGCCGGTGCTGAGCTGCAGCTGACCCTGGGTGAGGATGCGACCGCCGGCATTGCCGAGGGCGCCGCTGCTGCTGACCGTCAGCGTGCCGCTACCGGCGTGTTCGATGCGCCCTTGCGCGTTGTTGATCGACGCCGCGCCCAGTTGCAGGTCGCTGCCGTTGCTGACCAGGCGGCCGCCGCCGTTGTCGAACGCGCCGGTGACGGCAATGCGGGTGGTGCCGCTGCCGCTCTGCACCAGGCTGCCGCTGCCGTTGCGCAGCGTCGCCGCGCCCAGGTCCAGGCCCGCCGCCTGCAGCGTGCCGCCGACGCCGTTGAGCGCGCTGTTGTCCAGCGCGCCACCGGCGCGCACGGTGAGCAGGCCGCCGGCCAGCAGGTCGGCGCCGCGATGGTCGACGTCGCCGCTGGCGGTCAGCGTGGCGTTGCCGCCGACGCGGGCGGTGCTGCCGGCCAGCGCGAGTTGCGCGGCATCGGCGGCGAGGTTGCCGGCGGCGATCAGGCGGCCGCTGGCGCTGAGCGTGCCATCGGCATGCAGGGTCAGCGCGCCGCTGTTGCCGAGGCTGCCATCGGCGCGCACGCCGGCCGCGGCCACGCCGCCGATGGAGACATCGCCGCCGCTCAGGCGCAGATTGCCGCTGGACAGGGTCTGCCCGGCGTTGTCGATGCGCTGGCCCTGCAGCGCGACGTCCGCGCCACTGACGGTGCCGTGCTGGAGCACGCTGGCGTCGC
Source organism: Xanthomonas sp. LMG 12461 (assembly GCF_009192935.1). Lineage (NCBI taxonomy): Bacteria > Pseudomonadati > Pseudomonadota > Gammaproteobacteria > Lysobacterales > Lysobacteraceae > Xanthomonas > Xanthomonas sp. LMG 12461. The sequence goes on along the minus strand of NZ_NQYT01000006.1, from coordinate 18,038 downwards.
TGCCGAGCAGGACCTGGTTGGCGTTGAGGGTGCCGGTCACGGTCAGGTCGCCGTGCGCCTGCAGTTGCAGCGTGGTCGCCGCGCTCAAGGCGCCGCTCTGGTTGAGCGCGCCGCCGGCCTGTGCGCTGAACCCGCCGGCCGAGGCCAGGGTGCCGCCCAGGTTCAGATCGCCCTGGCTGACCAGGGCCACGTCGCCGGTTTCGCTGCCGAGCTGGCCGCTGCTGGCGACGCTGGCCGCCTGCACGCGCAGGGCGCTGCCGGCGATCAGGTCGCCGCGATTGTCGACCGCACCGTTGGCGGTCAGCGCCAGGCGCTGCACGCCGTAGCTGCGCCCGGTCTGCTGCAGCGAACCGACGTCCAGCTGCAGGCGCTGGCGCGCACGCAGCGCGCCGGCGTTGCTGAGCAGGCCGCTCACGGTGAAGGTGCCGTTGCCCAGCGCGGCGAGCAGGCCGCTGCTGCTATTGGTGGCGCTGGCGGCGGTGAGCGTCAGGTCGCTACCGGCGACGACCTGGGCGGCGTTGTCAAGCGCGCCGGTGGCGCGCAGGTCGAGCGTCGAAGCGGACTGCACCAGGCCACCGAGGGTGAGGTCGCCGGTGCTGGTCATCGCCAGCGTGGTACCGGCATCGACGGTGCCCTGGCTGTCGATGGCCGCGCCGTTCAACTGCAGCGCGCCGGCACTGTGCAGCACGCTCTGGCTGCCGCTGCGCAGGGTGCGTCCGGCTTGCAGGGCGGCGTCCTGGCCGGCGCTGACGCTGCCGTTTACTTGTAGGTCGCGTTGCGCCTGCACCTGCAGGCCTTGCGTGGTGGCGAGCTGGCCGCCCAGGGTCAGGTCGCGCCCGGCGCGCAGGCCCAGCGTCTGTGCGCTGAGCGTGCCGGTCTGCAGCAGATCGCCCTGCGCCTGCGCGCTGAGTGCGCTGGCGGCGGCGACGGTGCCGCCCAGCGTCAGGTCACCCTGGCTGGTCAGCGTCACCTGGCCGCTCTGGCTGCCGAGCTGGCCGGTGCTGGCGATGCGCGCGGCATCGAGTTGCAGGTCGCGCTTGGCGATCAACTCGCCCTGGCTGTCGATGGCGCCGCTGGCGCGCAGGTTCAGCGTGTCGCCAGCGTAGGCCTGGCCGCTGTGCTGCAGATCGCCGACCTGCAGGGTCATGGCCTGGCCGGACTGCAAGGTGCCGGCGTTGGCGAGGGTGCCGGCGGTGGTCAGGGCCAGCGCACCCTTCGCGGCGAGGCTGCCGCCTTGGGCATTGGCGATGCCGGCGGCGGCGACGCTGAGGTCGCGGCCGGCCAGCACCTGCGCGGCATTGGTCAGTTGGGTGCCTGCGGCGAGCGCGACGTCGCGCCCGGCCTGGGCCACGCCGGCCACGGCCAGGGTGCCATCGCTGCGCAGGGCCAGATCGGTGGCGGCGTCGAGCGTGCCGCGGCTGTCGAGGCTGCCGCCTTGCAGGGTGATGGCGCCGGCCGTGCTCTGCAGCACCGCCGCATTGCCGGTGGCGACGCTGGCGCCTTGCAGTTGCAGATCGCCGGTGGTCAGGGCCTGGCCATCGATACGCAGCGCGCGTTGCGCCTGCAGCGTGGCGTTGGTCGCGCTCTGCAACCCACCGGCGACGCCGACATCGCGCCCGCTCAGGGCGATCGCGCGCGCCTTGGCCACGCCGTCCAGGCGCAGGTCGCCCAGCGCGGTGGCGTTCAATGCCTGCGCGGCGATCACGCTGCCGCCCAGCTGCAGGTCGCCCTGGCTGGTAAGCGTGACCTGGCCGTTCTGGCTACCGAACTGGCCGCTGTTGCTGAGGCTACCCACGTCCACCAGCAGGTCGCCGCCGGCGATCACGTTGCCGCGGTTGTCCATCGCGCCGCTGCTGCGCAGCGTCAGTGCCTGGCCGGTGGAGAGCGTGCCGCCGTGCTGCACGCTGCCCGCCTGCAGTTGCAGCGATTGTTCGCCGCGCAGCAAGCCGGCGTTGTCGAGCAATCCATCGACGTGCAGATCCAGCCCGCGGCCGGCGGCCAGCGTGCCGGCAGCGCGGTTGACCGCGCTCGCCGCTTGCACCTGCAGATCGCGCCCGGCCACCACGCGGGCGCTGTTGTCGAACGCACCGGCGGCAGCCAGCAGCACGTCGTTGCCGCCCTGGGCGATGCCAGCCAGGCGCAGCGCGTCCTGGCTGTGCAGGGTCAGGTCGGTGCCGGCGTCGAGCGCACCCCGGCTGTCGATGCTGCCACCGTCCACGGCGATGGCCGCGGTGCTCTGCAGCACCGCGGCGCTGCCGGTGCCGACGCTGGCGCCGCTCAGCTGCACGTTGCCGCCGGCCAGCGCCTGCCCGTCCAGTTGCAGCGCGCGTTGTGCCTGCGCCTGCAGGGTCGACGCACTTTGCACCGTGCCGGCCATGCTCAAATCGCGCCCCGCCTCCAGCTGCACGGACTGCGCCTTGCTGGTACCGCCGTGGAGCAGATCGCCCGCCGCCTGCAGGCGCAGCGCGGTGCCGGCGATTTGCGTGCCGGTCACTTGCAGATCGCCGGCGCTGACGACGCCGAGCTGTCCGTCCTGGCTGCCGAGCTGACCGCTGCTGGCGACGCTGCCGGCGCTGATCGCCACATCGTGCTTGCCGATCAAGTCACCGCTGTTGATCAGTGCGGTGGCCGCCTGCACGGTCAACGTATCGCCGGCATAGCTGCGGCCGCTCTGTTGCAGGCTGCCCACGTTCAAGGTCGCGGCCTGGCCGGCCTGCACCAGGCCGGCGTTGTCGAAGTTGCCCTGCACGCTGGCGTCGAGCGTCGTCTGCGCGAGCCACTGGCCTTGCGCCTGGTTGCGGGCGCTGGCCGCGGTGAGCTGCAGCGCGCGTCCGGCGAACACCTTGGCCTGGTTGTCAAGGGTGCCGCCGGCCAGCACCGCGACGTCGCGCCCGGCCTGGGCGATGCCGGCCAGATGGATATCGCCCGTGCTGTGCAGGCGCAGATCGGTGCCTGCGTCCAACGCGCCCTGGCTGTCCAGCGCGGCGGTGTCCACCTGCAGGGCGGTGGCGCTCTGCAGGATGGCGCCGTTCCCCAACGCGACGCTGGCGGCGTTGACGCCGACCGCGCCGCTCGCGCTGGCCTGGCCGTCCACGCGCAGCGCACGTTGCGCCTGCAGTTGCAGGATGTCGGTGCTGTGCACCGTGCCCGCCACGCCCAGGTCGCCCGCGGCTGCGAGCTGCACGCCGGTCGCACGCAGGCTGCCGCGCTGCTGCAGATCGCCCAGCGCCTGCGCGTTCAAGGCGCCGGCGGCCACGACCACGCCGTCGAGTTGCACGTCGCCGCGGCTGTTCAGCACGACCTGGCCGTGCTGGCTGCCGAGCTGGCCGCTGCTGGCGAGACTGCCGGCGTCGATCTGCACGTCGCCGCCGCCGACCAGATCGCCCTGGTTGGCGACGGCGCCATCGACGGTCAGCGTCAGCGTCGTGCCGGCATTGGCCGAGCCGGTCTGCGCGAGGCTGGCGGCGCGCAGGCCGAGCGCGCCACCGGCGTACAGCTGGCCGTCGTTGGACAGCACGGTCGCGCTGCTCAGGCTGACATCGCCCAGGGCCGACAGGCTGGCGCCAGCGACGTTGCTGAGGCTGCTGGCGTCGGCGCTGAGCGCGCCGCCGGCCACGACCAGGGCCTGGTTCTGCAGCGCCCCGGCGCTGCTCAGCGCGAGGTCGCCACGCGATTGCACGGTGCCAGCCAGCGACAGGTCGCCGGCGCTGCGCAGCGCCAGGGTGGTGCCGGCATCCAGCACGCCGGCCTGGGCGATGCTGGCGCCGTCCAGCGCCAGTGCGCCGCCGCTCTGCACCTGCCCACTCTGCAGCAATGCGCCCTGCGCATGCAGCGTGGCATTGCCGCCGGCCGCCAGGGTGGCGCTGCTGCGCAACTGGCCATCGGCGCTCAACTGCAGATCGCCATCGGTGCGGACCACACCGTCCAACGTGGCGTCGCCGGCCGCCTGCAGTTGCGCGCTGCCTGCGCTCAGCGTGCCCGATTGCAGCAAGGCGCCGCCGGCCTGCGCGGTCAGCGCGCCCTTTGCCGCCACCTGCCCGGCCAGGGCCAGGTCGCCGCGGCTGCGCAGGGCGACGTCGCCGCCCTGGCTGCCGAGTTCGCCGCTGCTGCGCAGTTGCGCCGCGTCCACGCTCAGCGCCGCGCCGGCCACCAGGCTACCGCTGTTGTTCAGCGCCGCAGTGCTGGCAAGCGTGGCGTTGCGCCCGGCGTAGCTGCCGCCGCTGTTGCCGACGCTGGCCGCGTCGATGCGCAGGTCGCGTCCGGCATACAGGGTGCCGGCGTTGTCGAGCACGCCCGGCGTCGCCAGCGCGATGTCGCCGCCGGCCGAGACCACCGCACCAGCCGCATTGCCGATCGCCGCCGCGCCCAGGTCCAGGCGCCCGCCGGCGCTGAGCTGGCCGAGCGTGTCCAGGCGGCCGCCGGCCTGCACGCTGGCGTCCTGCCAGGACTGCGCGAGGCCGGACAGGCGCATGTCGGCGTCGCTGCGCAGGCTGAGACCGGTACCGGCGTCGAGCACGCCGGCGGCGTCGATCCGCGCCGCCTGCACCGCCAGGCTGCCGGCGCTCTGCACTGTGCCGGCGCGCTGCAGCCAGGCCGCGCCGGCCTGCAACTGCGCCGCGCCACCGGCGTAGGCGCTACCGCTGCTGCGCAATTCGCCGCTGGCACTCAGCGCCAGATCGCCGCCGCTGTAGAGGCTGCCGCCAGCGTCCAGCTCCGAGCCGAACAAGCTGATGGCGCCGGCGCTGCTGCGCCCGCTGTGCGCCAGCGCGCCGCTGGCCGCGGCATCGAGCAGGCCATGGGCGATGGTGTCGCCGCTCAGCGCCAGTTGCGCGGCGCGCAGGCGCACGCCGGCCTGCTGCGAGCCGAGGACGCCTTGCTGGCTCAGCGCGCCGGCCGCGCGCAGGTCGACGTCGTCGCGGGCCACCGCGGTGCCGGCCAGGCTCAGCTGGCCGGCGCTGTCGATCTGCAGGCTGCCGCTCTGCGCGGACAGGGTGCCGCGGCTGACCACGCCCACGCCGGCCTCGGTGGCGATCAGGCGGATGCGGTCGGCGTACATGCCGCCCAGATACGCCACGTCGATGCCGATCGCCGGCGGTGCGCCGTCGCTGCCCGGCAGCACCTCCAGCAGCATGCCGTCGTAGCCGATACGCTGCGCACCGGCGCTGGCCAGCAGATCCTTGGCCCACACCGAACCGCCCACGCTCAACTGCCGCGACAGCAGATCCAGGCGGTCCACGTTGTACGCGTCCAGACCGTTGCTGCCGACGCTCAGCGCCCCGCCGGTGATGGAGAAACCGTTCAAGGCGCCGTCGGCGCCGAGCAGCGGCGTGCCGGTGGCCAGGGTGACGCGCGAGGTGTTGAGGAAGCCGCAGCCGTCGCAGACGATACCGTTGGGGTTGGCGATCACCAGTTGCGCCTTGGCGCCGGCGATCTCGGTATAGCCCTGCAGGCGGCTGGTGGTGGAGGTGACTTCGTTGAGGATCAGCGTGGCCGCGCCGCTGTTCTTCAGGTTGTCGTTGCCGGCGATGTAACCGCCGAGTTCGGTCTTGGAGATCTGCGCGCTGTTGTTGAGGATCAGGCCGTTGCTGCCGACGTCGAAGCGCGAATAGCGGTTGTGCGAGACGCCGCGCGCGTTGGGGGCGACGATGTCGACCACCGGCACGCCGTTGGCGGCGGCCTGCTGGCCGGGCTGGCGCCCGTCCGGATTGGCGACCGGTGCGACCTGCGCGTACAGCGGCAGCGAGGTCCAGGTGACGGTGCAGCACAACAGCGCGGCCAGGCCGCGCTTGAGCGGCTCGAGCAGGCGGTGGCGGCGGTCGTCGGTACGGTCCATGTGCATCGTCGTCTCTCTCGTGCCGCGCACCGCGGCAAAACCCATCGCGTTGCCTGCCGCCGGCCGGCGGCAGGCCGTGTCAGAACTGGTAGATCAGGCGCACGCCGTAGGCCGGCTGCGCGCTGTGGAAGTCGCGCGGCGCGTGCAGGTCCCAGCCGGCGAAGCCATCCCAGCTGAGCCCGCCGCGCGCGCCACGCACGCCGACGAAGCCGCCGACCAGGCTGCGCCCGGCTTGCGCGGCGGCGCTGGGTCCGGCGATGCGACCGGCATCCACGCCCAGGTACGGGGTGATGCCCAGGCGCTGCACCGGCAGGTTGAGGCTGTTGCGCCAGTACGCGCCGCGTTCGGCGCCGAGGGTGCGTTCGCCGTCGAAGCCGCGCACGCTGTAGCGCCCACCCAGGGTGATGAATTCCGAACCCAGCAGCAGGTGCGGGGAGGTCTGCGCATGCAGGCTGCTGTCCCAGCTCATCGCCACCGGGCCCAGCGCGAACGGCAGACCGGCGCTGACATCCAGGGTGGTGACGCCGTAGCGGTAGCCGGGGAAGCCCACCGCCGGGTCGTAGCCGGTCCATTGCCCGTCGAACCACGGGGTACCGCGGCGGTGCCCAAGGCGTGTGTCCAGCTGCAGCTTGCCCAGGTAGTGGCGATGGCTGAGGTAGAGCTCGGCGCTGGTGGTGTGGCGGCGCTGGATGCCGATCTCTACGCCGTCCAGGTAGCTGCGTGCCGCGCGCTTGGCCACCACCATGCCCAGCGTGGTCTTGCTGGTGCCGGTGCGGTGGATCACCCGCTGCAGATCCAGTTGCGCGCTGTCGGAGCTGCCGCTGGACTGGAAACTCTGGCGGAAGCCGTCCACCTGCTGGTGGTAGCGATACGACGACAGCGACAGGGAGAACGTCCACCAGCCCCACGGCACGCTGTAGGACAGGCTGTTGCCGCGGGTGCCGCGCGCGGCGCCATCGTCGACCAGGTCGTGGTTGTAGCCGATCGAGAGCAGGTCGTTGATGCCCAGCGGCGCATCCAGGGCGAAATCGACACCGCCCTGGTAGCGGCCGGTCGCCTGCACGCCGGAGTCGTCGGCGTTGAGCACCGCGCGCCAGCGCTTGCTGCGCTGCACGGTGATCAGCAGGTCCGACTCGCCGGGCTGCTCGCCCGGGGCGATGTCGATCTTGGCGTCCTGCGACGGCACCCGCTTGAACTGCTCCACGCCCTGCTCGATCGCGCGCAGGTCGAGCACGTCGCCCGGCCGCAGCGGCAGCGCGCCGCGCCAGAACACGCGGCCATCGGCCGACTGCACCCGCACCTGGCGCAGGCGCCCGGGCAGCAGTTCGAAGCGCAACTCACCGCGGGACAGGTCCTGCGCCGGCACGCCGAGGCGAGTGGTGACGAAGCCGCGCGCGACCAGTTGGTCCAGCGCGCGGCGGCGGATCAGGTCGATGCCGGCCGTGCCGATGCAGCGGCCCTCGTAACGACGCAGCGACTGCCACAGCCAGGAAAAGCGCGCCGCGTCGGGACCGGCGCCGCTGAGGCGGACGCGCTGGATCGGGAAGCACAGCGCTTCGGTCGGCAAGGCGATGCTGCGCATGTCCGCCGGCGCTTCGGTCTCGCGCGGGCCCACGAACGGCGCCTGCCGGTCCTGCTCCTGCTGGCGCTGGACCTGCTCGGCCTGGCGCAGCTGTTCCTGGCGGTCGAGCGTGCTCGGCGGTTCCTGCGCCTGCGCCATGGGCACGCTGGCGAACAGGCACGCAGCCAGCACAATGCGAGAAGCTCCTTTTCTCCGGCGATCCACTGCGACGTCCCCTGTGACGCTTCCCGCGTTTGCCTGCGGTGCAGGCGCGATTGCGCCGCATCGCACCAGGCGCCGCGTCGCACGGTTTTCCATACTTGGAAGTGTGGTGGAAACCACAGTGCGGCGGCATCGGGAGGCTCCCGACACGCTGTCGGTAAATCCCCTGCAAAACAGGCGTTTGCGAGAATTTCATCACCCTCGCAAAGGACCCACGTCACAACTGGCGCGCGATCCACGGCGGCTGCCACACTCTTGGCTCACACCTCGAAGGCCTCGCATGCTGCCGCTCCTCCTCCTGCTGACCCTGGCCTCGCCCGCTGCGCCCGCTGCCTACAGCGCCGCAACGCCGACGGACTGCGGCGCGGCATCGGCCGCGCTGGCCGAGACCGAGGTCTGCGATCCACGCCGCGGCGTCCTGCATCTGGCCTATCGCGCCGGCCGCATCGTGCTGCAGGTGCCGGGGCGCGCACCGACCGTGCTGGAAACCATCCCTCGCGCCTATGCACCGGAGCGGGTCGGCGCCGAACGCGCCATCCGGCTGCTGCCGACCCGGTTGCAGCCGTATCTGGCGCGCGATCGCCTGCTGTACCTGTCGGTGCGCCGGTCTTCGCCCGGGGATGGACACGGCTACTGCGGCGCCGGTGCGGAGATGGCGCTGACCGTGGTCGACCTGCACGGGGCGCCTTCGATCCTGGCGCGGATACCGGTGTCCAGTTGCCTGGACAACATCGACCTGGACGCACTCCACCTCGAGGACCTGACGCCCTACGCCGTGCGCGACGGCCGCCTGCGCATCCGCTTCAGCGCCTATGCCGGCCACGACGATGCCGACCCCATCGAGGCGGTGCTCGCCCCGGACCTGCACGGACTGACGTTCGCGCCCTGAGCGCGGCAGCCCGCCTGCGCCAACGCGCGCTGCGCCGCGCCTGTCATCGCAACCGGCTAAAATCCGCGGTTCATTTGCCCAGGTTTCCACACCCGATGACGCCGATCGCCCGCACCGCACTGGCCTGCGCCGTGCTCGCCCTGTCCGCCTGCAAGCCGCAGGCGCAGGTCGCCGACCCCGCCGCCAAGCCGGCCGCCCCTGCAGCTGCCGCCACGCCCGCAGCTGCCACGCCGGGCGCCGCCGACGACAACCTCAACGCAGTGCTGTGGATGCAGCGCTCGGCCGAGTACCAGGCCCTGGCCGAGCAGACCTATCGCGCCGCCGCCGATCGCCTGGATGCGGCGCTCAAGGAGCCGAACTGGGACGCGCTGGTGCCGGAGGAGCGCGGCAACGCCGCCACGGGGTTGAAGCCGGCGGTGGTGATGGACGTGGACGAGACGGTGCTGGACAACTCGCCCTACCAGGCGCGGCTGATCCGCAACGGCAAGGAATACGACGAGGTCACCTGGGACCAGTGGGTCGCCGAGAAGAAGGCCAAGCCGATTCCCGGCGTGGTCGATTTCGCCAAGGCCGCCACCGCCAAGGGCGTCACCGTGCTGTACGTGACCAACCGCGCCGTGCACCTGACCGACGCGACCCTGGCCAACCTGCGCAGCGCCGGCCTGCCGGTGGCCGACAACAGCGTGCTGCTGGGCCTGGGCACGGTGGTCAAGGATTGCGAGCAGAACGGCTCGGAGAAGAACTGCCGGCGCAAGCTGGTCGGCCAGCAGTACCGCGTGCTGATGCAGTTCGGCGACCAGCTCGGCGACTTCGCGCAGGTGGTAGCCAACACCCCGGAGGGCCGCGCGCAGTTGCTGCAGCAGTACCACGACTGGTTCGGCGAGCGCTGGTGGATGCTGCCCAACCCCAGCTACGGGTCCTGGGAGCCGGCACTGTTCAACAACGACTTCACCCAGTCGCGCGCCGCCCGCCACCAGGCCAAGGTGCAGGCGCTGGAGCTGGCGCAGTGAGCCGCGCGCCGCTGGCGCTGGCGCCGCACGAGCGCCTGATCTTCGCCCTCGACGTGCCTGGGCGCAGCGAGGCGCTGGAGTGGATCGAGCGGCTCGGCGATGCGGTGGCGTTCTACAAGATCGGCATGGAACTGCTCGCCTCCGGCGAATACTTCGACGTGCTGGATACGCTGGCCGGGCGCGGCAAGCGGGTGTTCGTGGACCTGAAGTTCTTCGACATCCCGGCCACGGTGGGCGGGGTGATCCGGCGGCTGTCGCAGTGGCCGGTGGACTACTGCACCATCCACGGCTGGCACCCGCCGATGATGCAGGCCGCGGCCGAGGCCAACGGCAGCGACATGCGCCTGCTGGCGGTGACCGTGCTGACCTCGATGGGCCGCGCCGACCTGGCATCGATGGGCATCGACCGCGCGCCTGAGGACGTGGTGGTGGAGCGCGCACTGGCCGCGCAGGCGGCCGGCATCGACGGCGTGATCGCCTCCGGCCAGGAAGCGGCACCGATCCGCCGCGCCACCGGCGCCGGCTTCTCCATCGTCTGCCCCGGCATCCGCCCGGGCGGCCCGGTCGGCGACGACCAGCAGCGCACCGTCGGCGTGGCCCAGGCCTTCGCCGACGGCGCCGATGCGATCGTGGTCGGCCGGCCGATCCGCCAGGCGGCCGATCCGCGCGCTGCCGCCGAGGCGATCCAGCGGGAGATCGCGCTGACGTTGGCCGGCGGCGCTGTCAGTTGATTTAAAATCAATGGCTTAGAAAGCAATTTCTAAAGCATTGCTTTAGCTTCGGCGTGCCGGTAGCATGCCCAGCGTCCGGCGTTGCCGGAGATGTGCCATACCGTTCTCCGGCTTCGGTCGGATTTGAAGAGGCCCGCGCCTGGTGCGCGTGGCCTCTTTTTTTGTGCCCGCGTCGCGCTCAGGCGGGCCGGGCCGCGCAGTAGCGGTCGATGAAGGCCTGGTGCGGCGGCATCGCGTCGGCGCAATGGCCGATGGTCTGCTCGACGCTGGCCATGAAGCGCTCCAGGTCGGCCTGCGGCACCTGTTCCACCAGCGGATGGTAGGCGCGCGGCAGGATGCCCTGCCCCACCATCACCTGCACCCAGCTGATCTCGGCGAACATCTCGTCGCCGTTGCGGTAGAAGCGGCCGCTGTCGCGGAACAGCGCCAGCGTCTCCTCCAGTTCCGGGGTGATCGGCATGCTGCGGCAGTGCCGCCAGAACGCGCTGTCGTCGCGCTCGGTGGCGTGGTAGTGCAACAGCAGGAAGTCGCGGATGCGGTCGAACTCGAAGGCGATGCGCTCGTTGTAGCGCCGCACCAGCACCGGGCTGATGCCCTCGCGCGGGAACAACTCCAGCAGCTTGGAGATGCCGGACTGGACCAGGTGGATGCTGGTCGATTCCAGCGGCTCCATGAAGCCGCTGGCCAGGCCCAGCGCGATCACGTTGCGGTTCCACACCTGCTTGCGTCGGCCGGTGACGAAGCGCAGCGGGCGGGGGTCGGCCAGGGCCGGGCCGTCGAGGTTGGCCAGCAGCGTGGCCGCGGCCTCGTCGTCGCTGATGTGCGCACTGCAGTACACGTAGCCGTTGCCGGTGCGGTGCTGCAGCGGGATACGCCACTGCCAGCCGGCCGCGCGCGCGGTGGCGCGGGTGTACGGCGTGGGCGGGCCGACCTTGGCGCAAGGCACCGCCAGCGCACGGTCGCACGGCAGCCAGTGGCTGAAATCGTGGTAGCCGGTGTGCAGCGCCTGCTCGATCAGCAGGCCGCGGAAGCCGGAGCAATCGATGAACAGGTCGCCGGCGATCGCCTCGCCCGATGCAAGCCGCACCGAAAGCACGTCGCCCGATTCCGGATGCAGCTGCACCTCCTCGACGATGCCCTCGCGCCGGCTCACCCCACGCTGTTCGGCGTAGCGGCGCAGGAAGCCCGCGTACAACGCCGCATCGAAATGGTAGGCGTAGGCGATGTTGGCCAGCGGCGAGTTCGGCGGCACATCCGTGGCCGAGGTCATGAACCGGTCGCGCTTGGCGGCGACGGTGTTGAGCGTATAGGCGCCCAGCGGCCTGGCCTTGCAGGCCAGCGCCTGCTTGAACCAGTACTGCTGGAACGGCAGCAGCCCGAGCGGATGCCCGATCTCGGTGCCGAAGCCGTGCACGTACGACGTGCCGGGGCGCTGCCAGTCGGCGAACTCGATGCCGAGCTTGAAGCTGCCCTGGGTGTGGCGCACGAACTCGGCCTCGTTGATGCCGAGCAGATTGTTGAAGGCCTTGATGTGCGGCACGGTGGCCTCGCCGACGCCGACGATGCCGATCTGCTCGGACTCGATCAAGGTGATGCGGTAGTCGGGGCCCAGCACACGCGCCAGCGCGGCAGCGGCCATCCAGCCGGCGGTGCCGCCGCCGACGATGACCAGGTTGCGGAGAGGGGCGGCGATCATGCGTGCAGGGTCCTGTACCGGAAAAAGAGGCGACCGCAAACTCGGACGGGGCCACGCGGCCCCGTCCGTTGAAACCCCACGCGCGCCGGTCGGGCACGCGCGTGGGCCATGCGGTGGATCAGAACTTGGCGCCGATCTCGAAGGTCACCGTCCGCGGCACGTACATGATGTCGCCGGTCTTGTTGATGCTGATGTTGGGATCGTACCGGCCGTTGCTGCCGAAGTCGTTGTAGACGTACGTGTTGTAGTTCTTGAAGTTGAAGGCGTTGAGCAGATTCACGCGCGCCGACAGCTTGAAGTCCTTGTACACGGTGAAGTCCTTCGACGCCTGGAAGTCGACCGTACGGTAGCCCCAGATCTTGCCGCCGACCAGGAACTTGCCATTGCCCGGCGGAATCGCAGCGACCTGCTGGCAGGTCGCGCCGTCCGCATCCGTGTGGCCATAGCAGGCGATGGTGTTGATCGGCTCCGGCGTCGCCAGCACCACCTTGGCACCGAAGGTCATGCCCCACGGACCGTCGATCGAACCAGACGCGACGAAGCGGTGGCCCGCGACGGCGTCGGACTTCACGAACGGATAGTCGTGGATGGTGGCCTTGTCGAAGGCGAAGGGCTCGTCGATGTTGCGGTTCTGACGCGCGTTGGTATGCGTGTAGGACAGGGTCAGGCCCCAGCCCGATTCCTTGGTATAGGGCTTCTCCGCCGACAGCAGCACCTGGGTGGTCCGCTGTTCCAACCCATTCATGCCGATGATGGTGTTCTTGTAGCCCGGCACCGGCTGACCCCACGGCGCGCTACCGGTCGCATCGAAGTAGGAACCGTCCGGATAGCGGTTGATCAGCGACATAGCGAAACCGTCGTAGCTCAGGTTGCGCTGCACGGTCACGTCGGTCAGCCAATCGCCGACCTGGTTGCTGATGCCGATGCTGTACTGGTCGCTGTACGGGGTCTTCAGGTGGTTGTTGAACATGAACAACTCGCCGCTGCCGCTGACGCCGGAAATGGCATTGAGGTTATCCATGCCGTTAAGGTACTTCGTATCCCATGGCACGCACACGCGGCCGCTGCGATAGCACTGCCTGGTGGCGGGGTTCTGGAAGAACACCGCGACCGGCGACAGCGCCGCCTTGCTGGTTTCGTATGCCATCTGCTCGAACAGATTGCGGTCGTAGGACCGCCCGGCACCACCATGCAGCACGGCGGACTGGTCACCGAAGAAGTCGTAGGAGAAGCCCAGGCGCGGCTGCCAGGCATCCTTGAAGTTCTTGCGGTTGTGGCCGTTGCTGATGTAGTCGGCGGCATTGACGCCGCTCGGCAGCAGGCGATCGGCCCAGGGATGGCCTGGGTTCGCCGGATCGTCGGCGTACAGCGCCTGCACGAAGGCGGCCGAGGTGACGAAATCGGTATAGGCCGGGTTGTCCTCGTAGTCCCAGCGCATGCCGATGTTCAGCATCAGCTTGTCGTTGACCGCCCAATCGTCTTGCAGGTACACACCATACTGCTTGGCCTTGGTCGTAACCACTGCACTCTGGCCGGGGGTGGCGTACGGCGAGTAGAAGTCCACGCGATAGGGCGTGGAGGCCACACCGTTGGCATCGACCGAGTAGCTGAACTGCGGATTCAAGGAGGCGGCATCCTGCGCCGTCAGCTCGATGTCCTTGAAGTTCACGCCCATCTTGATGGTGTGGTCGCCATGCCACTGGAAGCTGGTGAAGGTCAGGTCGTTCTGCAGCGACCAGCCCTTCTGCTGACGCTTCTGCACGCTGGCGCCGCCCGAAGGGCCAGTGGACAGGAAGTTGTACTCGCCGATGTTGGGATCGGTGTAATCCAGGTAGTTGTAGATGACGCCATTGCCGATCGACATCGGCAGCGGATCGTTACGCCCGTCCTCGCGGCTGACGATCAACTCGTTGTACCAGGCATCGGCGCTATGCGCCCAGCGCAGCGCCACACGCTTGTCCTTGTTGATCTTGTCAAGGCCGTGATCGGTCGCGTTCTGCCCACCGACGTTGTCGGTCTGGGTCTCGTCGCGGACCTGCGCGCTCAGTTCGAAACGGTCGCGATCGGTCGGCTCGAAGTCGATCTTGCCGAAGTACAGGTCTTCGGTGAACGGCAGGTTGGCTGCGCCATACTGGCTGGACAGATTGGACGGCAGGAAGCCCACATAGCGGGCCGCCTTGGCATCCGGATAGATCGTGCGCGGCACGACGTTGTCCTTGCCTTCGTACGCGAAGAAGAAGTGCATGCGGTCCTGCAGGATTGGGCCACCGATCGCGAAGCCGTATTCCTTGGTCTGCGAGTCCACCTTCTTGCCGGTCGCTTCCTCGGCCGGGCTCTTGTCGCGCAGATCCTGGTCGGTGTAGCGGTAGAACACCTCGCCGTGGAACTCGTTGGTACCAGACTTGGTAGCGGCGGTGACCGCCGCGCCGCTCACCTGGCCGAACTCGGCCTTGTAGTTGGAGGTGATGACCTTGTACTCGCCGATCGCCAGCTGCGGGAACGGGTTGCCCTGGCTGTCGTTCTGGCCGGCGATACCGCCCTTGGCCACGTAGCTCTTCTGGCTGACGCCGTCGATGTACAGATTGCCGGCACTGCTGTTGGAGGCGCCACCGCGCAGCGTGGTGTGACCCTGCGAATCGATCTGGAACACCATGCCCGGCACGGTGTCGGCGAACTCCAGGAAGTTGCGGGTGGCCTGCGGCAGCTGCTCGATCTGGTGCAGCGACACCACGTTGCCCACTTCCGAGGTCTTGACGTCCTTCAGTAACGGCGCGCTGACGGTGATGGTGTCCAGGGTCGTGGCGTTGCCGCCGGCAGCCGGGGTGGCGGCGTCCAGATCGACGGTGGACGAGGACGCGACCTGCAGGGTCACCGTCTTGGTAACGCCATTGGCCTCGACCTTGTAGGTGCCCGGCGGCAGGCCGACCACGGTGTAGCTACCGTTGGCGGCGATCGGCGCGCGGCGCACCGAGCCGGTGGCGATGTTGGTGACGGTGACCTCGGTACCGGCCTGGGCGGCGGCAACCTGACCACGCAGCGTGGCGTTGCTGGACTGGGCCATCGCCGGCATGGTGGCGAACAGGCAGGTGGCCAGCGCGCAGCACAGCAGGCTGCGTGCGGGCAGGTTGGAGGCGGAACGCGATTTCTTCATGACTAAAGCCCTCCCAGGGCGGTCAACGGGATCATTGTTGTGTTCTTCTAGGTGGTGCAAAAAACGACATCGGTGCTGCATGCGTCGGTGTCAGTCCATGGCGGTCCCTCGCTGGGCACTGGAGGCACGAACGATGAGTTGCGGGGCGATCGCATTGGCCGCTGCCGCCGACGCCACCGGAGCGGCATGCGGCTCCAGCGCACCGAGCAGCAGTTGCATGGCGCGGGCGCCGAAGCCGGCGATGTCCACGCGCATGGTCGTCAGGGCCGGATGCACGTAGCGTGCCATCGGCACGTCGTCGAAGCCGGCCAGGGCGATGTCCTCGGGCACGCGCAGCCCGGCATGGGTGAAAGCGAACAGGCAGCCCAGCGCCATCATGTCGTTGGCGGCGAACACCACGTCCGGGCGCTGGCCCTGCAGCAGGGCTTCGCCGGCGCGGTAGCCGGAGGCCTCGTCGAAGGCGCCGGGCAGCACCAGCGGTGCCACCTGCGGGCAGCGCGCGCGCAATTCGTCGCGGTAGCCGCGCAGGCGTTCGCGCGCATCGAAGTTGTCGTCCGGCCCGGCGATGAAGGCGATGCGGCGATGGCCCACGTCCAGCAGGTGGCGGGTCATCGCACGCGCGCCGCCGTAGTTGTCCACGTTGAGCACCTGCGCCTCGCCGATGCGCTCGGCGCAGTTCATCAGCACCGCCGGCAGCGCGCCGGGCAGCATGTCGGCCGGGTCCTCGGCATCGCTGGCCAGGGACGGCGACATGATCAGCAGTCCGTCGACGCGCCCGGGCATGCGCCGCACCGCCAGCCGCTGCTGCTCCGGCTCGCCGTGGTAGCTGGACACCAGCAGGTGTAGGCCGCGCTCGCGCGCCACCGTGTCGATGCCGCGGATCAGTTCGGAGAAGAACTCGCCGTGCAGGTCCGGCAGCACCACGCCGATGGTGTGGGTGCGGCGGCTGCTCAGGCTGCGCGCGGCGTGGTGCGGCACATAGTGCAGGGTGCGCGCGGCTTCCAGCACGCGCGCGCGCACCGACTCGGCCACGTGCTGATGGCCGTTCATGGTGCGCGATACGGTGGCCACCGAGACGTTGGCCAGGCGCGCCACATCCTTGATGGTGATGTTGGCGCGCGCATCCGGCGCCGGGACGGGGGGCGGACTCACCAGCGTGCCTCCAGGGTCCGGAACGGCTTGGACAGGGTCACGCCGCCTGCGTCGTAGTGGTCGATTCGGCGGCCGTCCACGCGCACCTGGGTCGGCCGCGTGCGCGTCGGCCAGACCACGCGCACGGCGGTGCCGGCGCGCAGGCCGCTGTCGAGTTCGACGCGCAGCCGCCCTTCGCGCTGGCGCGCACGCAGGCCGAGCGTGCCGTAGGCGGTGGGCAGGCGCTGCACGGCCAGGCCATCGTCGGCGAGCCAGGCTGGCGGCACGCCGGGCAGCAGCACCAGCGCATCGTCGCCCTCGTGCATGAGCATGCCGAACAGGGCGCGCGCGTACTCGGCGCCGATCCAGGTATGCGGCATGTCGCCCAGGTAGCGCGGGAAGCGCAGCCGCGACTGCACCACCTCGGCCAGCACCTGCCATTCGAACGGGCGGCGGTCGCGCAGCAGGTCCTGCAGCAGTTCGTCGGCCACCTGCGGCTGGTCCAGATGCACGTAGGTCAGCACGTTGCGCATCTCGTACGGGGTGTAGGCCCACAGCGCATTGGGTTGCTTGCGCTGGCGCACGTCTTCCAGATAGCGCGCGAAGGTGGTGCGCAGCGCCGCCTCCGGCAGCAGGTCCTGCTGGCCGGTGGGATCCAGCGCGATCGAGACGCTGGTCGGATCGCCGTCGCCGAGGTCCGCCGCAGCGGGAATGTAGTCCGCGCCCTTCCACGCCATGGTGGCGCGGATGGAAGCGGCCAGCGAGCTGCGCAGCGCCGCGTACTGTTCGCGCGCCCAGGCGGCGGTGGCGGCATCGCCCAGCGACTCGGCCAGCCAGGCGCCGTCGTGCCAGCCCTTCAGCGCCCAGTAGTCGTCCCAGTAGCTGTGGGTGGGGCTGGAATAGCCTTCGTGGCTGATCGACGGGGCGAGGATGCCGCGGAAGCGTTCCGGCGCCGGCTGCTCGGCCATGTAGCCGGGCACCAGGGTGCGCTCGCGCAGTTCCCGCAGGTACTGCATCGCCAGCTTCACCTTCGGCAGGTAGGCGCGCACGCTTTCCGGGCCGCCGTCCAGCCGCGCGACGTCGGCGACCAGGGTGATGTACTCGCCCTGGCTGTCGTACTCCAGGTCCGAGCCGAAGCCATCGTTGACGCTGCCGTCGTCGTTGAGGATCGGCGAGACCAGCCCGTTCGGGTGCACCGCGTGGTCGCTGTACCACTGCAGGTAGTCGCGCGCGACCTGCGCCTGGCCCATGCGCAGCAGGATCGCCGAGGTGGCCATGCCGTCGCGGATGAAGGAGCGGTTGTAGTTGCGCGGCCCCGGCTGCATCGCCGGGCCGGTCTGGTTGATCAGCATGTACGCGGCCTGCGCGCGCAGCATGTCCACCAGGCTGGCGTCGGGCAGGCGCAGGCCGATGTTGCCCAGGCGCTGCTGCCAGTCCGCGGAGACCTGCTCGGCCAGCGCGTCGAAGCTGCGGCCCGCGTCGCCGCGGCCGGCGGCGAGCAGCGCGTCGCGGTCCAGCGGCGGCGCTGGCGGCAGGCGGCCCTGGGCGTCGGCGCTGGCGGTGCCCAGCGGGAACGCCAGCACCACGTCCTGTTGCGCACCCGGCGCCAGGCGCACCGTGTAGTTCAGCATCGCCGCGGCCAGGCCGTCGGGGTCGCGGGCCTGGTGCTGCGCCGGCAGCGTGCCGGCGACGACGTGGCGGGTGATCTCGGTGGCGCCGTTCGTGCCGAACGCCTCGGCGCCACCGCCGCTGGGCGCGCTCAGCGAGGTCAGCAGCGCACGGCCGTTGACCCGCACGACGTCGCCGTCGACGGC